>DATLIF010000462.1:0-7083 GCA_035539575.1 Fimbriiglobus sp.
GCGGGGCGTCGGTTCGGCCCTGGTGCGGGAGGGGCTGGAGGTCTGCCGGGCGGCGGGCCACCGCATCGTCGTCGTCCTCGGCCACCCGGCCTTCTACCCCCGGTTCGGGTTCTCGGCGGGGCTGGCCGAGCGGCTGTCGAACCCCTTCCACGAGGGCGAGGCGTGGTTGGCCCTGGAGTTGGTGCAAGGGGCGCTGGGCGGCGTGGCCGGGTGGGTCCGCTACCCGCCGCCCTTCGGGGCCGGTGTGCAGGTACGGCCCGTCTACCGGCCGGACCGGGACGAGTGGGTGCGGATGCGGACCTCCCTCTGGCCGGACGACAGCGGCGAGCATGGCGACGACGTGGATGCGTTCTTCGCCACCGGCACGTTCCGCTGGTCGGAGGGGTTGCTACCGTGGAAGGTACTCGTCGCCGAGCGGCCGACGGATGGCTTGTGCGGGTTCGTCGAGGCGTCGATCCGCCCGTTCGTGGACGGCTGCACGACCCGGCCCGTGGGTTATGTGGAAGGGTGGTTCGTGGACCCCGACGTGCGGCGGCAGGGAATCGGTCGGAAGCTGGTGAAGGCGGTGGAGAAGTGGGCGGCGGCTCACGGGTGCGTGGAGATGGCGTCCGACGCCCTCCTGGTGAAAGCCGTGAGTCACGAGGCGCACCGGGCGGTCGGGTTCGAGGAGTCGGGACGCCTCGTCCACTTCCGCAAGCGGCTGGAACGCTCGTCAGTCGAGGCGGCGGACCATCCCCTCGTCACACTCCGGCTCACTGCGGAGCAGGTCGAACTGGTCGCCCCTCTGTTCGACGCCTACCGCCAGTTCTACGGCCAGCCGCCCGACCCCGACGGTGCCCGCCGGTTCCTGGCCGAGCGGCTGTCACGGGGCGAGTCGGTGGTGTATGCCGTCATCGAAGGCGGGCGGGCGCTGGGCTTCACCCAGCTTTACCCGTCTTTTTCATCTGCGTCGATGAGGCCGATCTGGTTTCTGAACGACCTGTTCGTCGCCGAGGACGCCCGGCGGCTGGGCGTCGGAGGGCGACTGCTGCGTGCCGCCCGTGACCACGCCTTGAAGACGGGCGCTGCCCGCCTCGCCCTGTCCACGGCGGTCACGAACACGACGGCACAGGCACTCTACGAGCGGGACGGCTGGCGGCGGGACACGGCGTTCCTCCACTACGAGTACGAGTTACCGAAGGGCGGTGGCTGATGCAGAAGTCCGAGTACATGGCGATGATGCAGCGGGACGACGACTCCATCGGCACCGCCGAGTTGGTCGCCGCCTACGAGCGGGGGATCGACGACCTCCGCTCCGCCGTGGCGGGCATGACCAATGTACAGGTACTCGCCCGACCCGTGCCGGGGAAGTGGAGTACGGTGGAGTGCGTCGGCCACCTGGCCGACACCGAGGTCTTCTTCACCGACCGGATCGTGCGGACGGTGGCGATGGACCGCCCGCTGCTGATGACCGCCGACGAGAAGCAGTACATCGAGCGGCTGGACTACCAGGGGTTCGACCTGGGCGAGCAACTGGCCCTGTTCACGGCCCTGCGTCGGCACGCCACCCGCATCCTGCGGGTGCAGCCGACCGAGGCGTGGTCACGCACCGCCGTCCACAGCCAGTCGGGCCTGCTCACGCTGCGGCAACTGGTGTTGCAGGCCGTCCGGAACCTGCGGCACCACCTGCCGTTCATCGTCGAGAAGCGGGCGGCACTCGGCATCGGCGGGCCGTCGTCATGACCCCCGAGCAAGTCGCCGCCAGCTATGACCAGATCGCCGACCGATGGCTCAATGTCTCGACTTACGGGTTCGCCCAGATCGAGCGGGCCGTCGCCTTCGTCAAGCACAAGGGCGTGGCCCTGGACGTGGGGTGCGGGACGGGCCGCTGCCTTGGCCTGTTGGCCCCGCACGGGTTCGGCACCGACGGCATCGACGTGTCCTCGGCGATGATCGCCCTGGCACGGGACCGCCACCCGGAGGCCCGGCTGTTCCACGCCGACATCTGTGTGTGGGAACTGCCCCGGCCGTATGACCTGATCGTGGCGTGGGACAGCGTGTGGCATGTGCCGCTCGACCAACAGGAAGCAATCCTGACCAAGCTGTGCCGGGGGCTGGCGGCGGGCGGCGTACTGGTCTTCTCGACGGGCGGGACGGATGCGCCCTCGGAGAAGCAGGACTCGTGCATGGGACCGCCGATGTACCACGCCACGCTCGGCATTCCCAAGACACTGCGAGTCCTCGCCGACTCGGGCTGCGTCTGCCGCCACCTGGAATACGACCGGTACCCCGAGGCCCACGTCTACCTCGTTGCTCAGAAGTTGGGGAACGACTCCCCGACGACGTGCGACCGTGTTCGGCTTCGCCCGGTCGAACCGGGCGACCTGCCCCGCATGTACGATTTTCAACTCGACCCGGACTCGAACCGGATGGCGGTTACGATCCCCCGGACCAGGGAGGCGTTCGACTCCCATTGGGCGAAGTCGCTGGGCGACCCTGCCAACATCGTCCGGGCGATCCTACTCGACGAGGCGTTCGTCGGGTACGTCTGCTGCTTCCCGATGGACGGCCAGGATCACGTCGGCTACTGGATCGACCGGGCGTATTGGGGCAAGGGGATCGCCAGCCGGGCGCTCCACCTGCTGCGGGAAGTCACGGCACGGCCGCTCGTCGCCACCGCCGCCACCAGCAACGGGGGGTCCCTCCGGGTACTCCAGAAGTGCGGGTTCGTGGTCGAGCGGGTGCGCCTCTCGCCCGCAACTGACCGATACCCGGAGTGCGAGGAAGCCGTCCATGTGCTGCGATAAGCACGCCCCGGACGGCGACCGCACCGGCAGATGGCTAACCGCCCCATCGACTCGGCCAGCCGCAGGACTTCGACCCGCATCTCGGCGGCGGGCAGGCGGACCCGCTGGCCGTGGCCGGGCAGCACCCACTCGAAGCGGTAGTCCGCAAGCCGCCGCACCGACTCAACTTGTTCCGGCCATGAGTACCAGCAGTAGTCCTCGGACGCCGACAGCCGGTGCCCGTCCCGGTCCCAATCCAGGTGGTCGCCGGTGAAGAGGAAACGGTCGTCGTAGAGCAGAGCGCAGTGGCCCCTCGTGTGGCCGGGCGTCGGGACGGCTAGGAAGCCGGGAGCCAACTCCCACGGCTCGGTCCCGTCCAGCACGACCTCCGCACCGGGCTGCGACGGCAACTCGTCTCTGTGAATGATGCGGCGGGCGTGGAAGTGAGCGGCGTAGCGGTCGGCGTCGGCCACGTCGTCCCGGTGCGTCAGAAAGATGTGCCCGACCCCGCCCAGCGATTCCAGCCGCCGCACCAGCGGGGCGACGAACTTCGGCGAGTCGATCAGCCAGTTGCCCGCCGGGTGTAGAACGAGGTAGCTGTTGCCGCCGTAGGACTTCGGCGAGTTGTATCCGCAGTAGTAGACGGGTTCCTCGACGGCGAGCGGGAAGTCGTCCATCACGACCTTCACGTCGTCGCTGCCGAGACAGCCGATAGACCCGGTGGGACACGCCAGGAGAGCCTGCAAGGCCACTCGCCGGTCGGCCGCTGCTGTGGGCTGGGCTTTGACGAACGAAGTGTCAGTTGCCTCGCCGAACACGGCCGGTGCGACCTGCCGACAGGTGTCGCAGTCGATGCAGGTCGAGTCCACGAAGAAGTCGCCGGGGGCGTTCTCCGGCACACGCTTGCGGGGGTTTGCCACGGACGGACCTCCCGTCCCCAATTCTACCGCCACGGCCCCGGAGCCATGTCGCATGTCGGACCGCACCCGCCAGTAAAATGGTAGGTGCGACCGGAAGTGGGGGGCGTCATGGCGATGAAAATCTGGGTGTACTCGGATTACGTCTGACCCTTCTGCTACCTAGCGGAGTTTCCGCTACAGGAAGCCGTGCGGGGGAAGGCGGTCGAGGTCGAGTGGATGCCGTTCGAGCTTCGGCCCGAGCCGCACGAGACGCTGCGGCCCGAGGGCGACTACCTCCAGCGGGCGTGGCAGCAGTCGGTCTATCCCCTCGCCCGGCGGATGGGCGTACCGATCACCTTGCCCCCGGTGTCGCCGCAGCCGCACACCCACTTGGCGTTCGAGGGCTACCAGTTCGCCAGAGAACACGGTAAGGAGAACGAGTACAACCACCGAGTTCTGACCGCCTTCTTCGTCGAAGGCCGGGACATCGGAGACATCGGCGTGCTGGCGTCGTTAGCCGATGAGGTCGGGCTGGACCGGGCGGGGTTCGAGACAGCCCTTCGAGATCGGGCGTACCGAGAGGTTCACCGGCGGGCCTTGCGGCACGCCAACGAGGAGGCGGGTGTCACCGGCGTCCCCCTGTTCGTGATCGGCGACCGGGTGCTGACCGGGTTGCAGGACAAGGAGACTTTGGAGTCGGCCATCGATGCGGCACTGGCGTCGGGCGAGCAACAGTGAGGCCATCATGTCTGGCGAACAACCCCACCCGATTGACCCGCAGGTGCGGATCGGTCACGTCCACCTGAAGGTGGCCGACCTGGAGCGGTCGCTGCGGTTCTACTGCGGCGTCCTCGGGTTCGAGTTGACCCAGCGGTACGGCACCCAGGCGGCGTTCGTCTCGGCGGGTGGCTACCACCACCACATCGGATTGAACACCTGGGAGAGCCTGGGTGGGTCGCCGCCGCCTCCGGGTACGACGGGCCTCTACCACACCGCCATCCTGTACCCGACCCGGCGGACGCTGGCCGACGCACTCCGGCGGCTGATGTCGGCGGGCGTCCCGCTGGACGGTGCCAGCGACCACGGGGTCAGTGAAGCCCTCTACCTGCGTGACCCGGACGACAACGGCCTGGAGTTGTATTGGGACCGGCCCCAGGAAGTGTGGCCCCGGACGCCCCAGGGCAAGTTGGCGATGTTCACCCGGCGGCTCGACCTCGGCGGCTTGCTCAACGAGGTCGAAGTGGCGGCAGGTGCCCCGAAGGTCGGTGAGGGGCCACGGGACTTGTGAGCGGCACCCAGGACGTGACGAACCAGGGGTCGAGGCGGTGTACCCGAACGGAGGAAACCGATGACAGGGGTATCACGACGGCACTTCTTCTTCGCTTCCTCGGGGGCAGCGGCGGGTTCGCTGCTCGTGCCGGGGCTGGTCGAAGCCGCCGAGCCGGACAAGCTCGACTTCGCCAAGAGCGGGCTGGCGACCGGGACCCCGAAGCCGCTCAAGCACACGGAGATTCCGGGCTTCCTGAGTGCCGCCCAGATCGCCCCGCACCACACCGCCCACTACGGCGGGGCGCTCAAGGCGTTCGCCGGGATCGAGGCCAAGTTCGAGGAGAGCTTCCAGAAGGGGACGGCCATCGACCCGGCGGCGTTCGAGACGTTACAGCGGCAGAAGTCGAGCCGGGGGAACAGCGTCCTGCTGCACGAGATGTACTTCGACGGGCTGGCGTTGAAGGCCACCGACCCGGCTGAGGGCTTACGGACGGCAATCGGCAAGCGGTTCGGGACGTTCGACAAGTGGGCGGCCGATTTCGTCGCCACGGCGAAGGCGGCGGCGGGGTGGGCGATGCTCGTCCGGCACCCGGTCAACGGGCGGCTGTACAACGTGCTGAGCGACGAACACGCCATCGGCCCGCTCTGGCTGGCGGTCCCGCTGGTGGTGATCGACACCTACGAACACGCCTTCTACATCGACTACCAGAACAAGAAGGCCGAGTACGTCGAGAAGTTCATGCGGCACGTCGATTGGGCGGAAGCCGACCGTCGCTATCGGTCGGCGGGGTGAGCCGGGCGAGATGCGAGCGGGCCTTCCACAAACCGAGGCACTCCGGCGGCTCGGTGCGGACGGGTGCCTCCTGTTCGGCACCCGGTTCGTCCGCCTGTTCGCCTACGGCCTACTGTCGGTGGTCTTCGTCCTCTACCTCGCCGGGCTGGGCCTGTCCGACTGGCGGATCGGCCTCCTGCTCACCCTGACCCTCGTCGGCGACACGGCGATCTCGCTCTGGCTGACGACCACGGCGGATCGGGTCGGTCGCCGCCGGACGCTCGTCGCCGGTGCCTCGCTGATGGTGCTGGCGGGCCTCCTGTTCGCCGTCACCGGCAACTTCTGGCTCCTCCTGCTCGCCGCCGTCGTCGGGGTCATCAGCCCGAGCGGGGGCGAGGTCGGCCCGTTCCTCGCCGTCGAGCAAGCGTCCCTCTCGCAGATCGTGCCCGGTCAGCGTCGGACCGACGTGTTTGCGTGGTACAACCTCGTCGGCTCGGTGGCGATGGCCCTGGGGTCGCTGTGCGGCGGGGTGGTGGCCCAACTCGCCGTCGGGGCGGGACTGGCAGGTGCCGACGCCTACCGCCCGGTCGTGATCGGCTACGCCACCCTCGGTGTCCTGCTGGCGGTGATGTTCCTGTTCCTGTCCCCGGCGGCGGAAGTCCGCCCGGTCGGTCCTGGTGATGCTGCCGAACCGCAGGCCCGGTCGTTCCTCGGCCTGCACAAGTCCAGGGGCGTCGTGTTCCGGCTGGCCCTGCTGTTCGGCCTCGACGCCTTCGGCGGCGGGTTCGTGATGCAAAGCCTGCTCGCCTACTGGCTGCACGTCCGCTTCGGGGCTGACCCGGCGAGCCTGGGCGTGGTGTTTCTGGGAGCGAACCTGCTGGCCGGGGTGTCGGCCCTGGCGGCGGGGCGGCTGGCCGCTCGGTTCGGGCTGGTCAACACGATGGTCTTCACCCACCTGCCGTCGAACGTCCTGCTTATCCTCGTGCCGCTGATGCCCAGCCTGCCGTGGGCGGTGGGGGTGCTGCTGCTCCGGTTCAGCATCTCGCAGATGGACGTGCCGACCCGCCAAGCCTACACGGTAGCCGTCGTCCGCCCCGACGAGCGGTCGGCGGCGGCGGGCGTGACCGGGGTCGCCCGGTCGGTCGGGGCGTCGCTCTCGCCCCTGCTGTCCGCCGGGCTGATGGGCGTGCCCGCCCTCGCCAGCCTGCCGTTCTTCATGGCAGGCGGGATCAAGATCGCCTACGACCTGCTGCTCTACCGGGCGTTCATCGCACATACCCCAGCCGCCCTCGACGAGCACCGGGACGACCCCGGCCCCACCCGATCCGCGCCGTAGATCGTCTGCGTCACCCTCGCGCCGCCGTTCCCTCGGTCGGAC
>DATLIF010000463.1:0-2093 GCA_035539575.1 Fimbriiglobus sp.
CGGCGGGCCTGGTCCGATCGTCGAAGGCCCGGAGCCGGGGACGCTGGTCCTGGCCGGCATCGGCATCGCCGGGGCGCTGGGCTGGCGGCACCGCCGACGGCGGTAAATCCCAAGCACCAAATCCCAAATCCCAACCAAGACACGCGATCTTGGTTGGGATTTGGGATTTGGTGCTTGGGATTTGTTTTACTGCGCTGCTTTCTGGAAGTACTCGCGGGACTCCTTGACGCCAGGCTTGATGGTCGCGGCGCCGGGCTTCCAGTCGGCCGGGCAGACCTCGCCGTGCTTCTCGTAGAACTGCAGCGCGTCCAGCACGCGCAGGGCCTCATCCACGCTGCGGCCGATCGGCAGGTCGTTGACGGTGACGTGCCGGACGACCCCGGCCTTGTCGATCAGGAACAGCCCCCGCAGGGCGACCCCGCCGTCCAGCAGGACCCCGTACTCCTTGCTGATCTGCTTGGTGATGTCGGCCACCAGCGGGTACTTTAGCCCGCCGAGCCCGCCCTTGACCCGCGGTGTCTGGATCCAGGCCAGGTGGCTGTACTGGCTGTCCACGGACGCGCCGATCACCTCGGCGCCGCGCTTGCGGAACTCCTCGATCCGGTCGCTGAACGCGACGATCTCGGTCGGGCAGACGAAGGTGAAGTCGAGCGGGTAGAAGAACAGGACCGTATACTTGCCGCGGTATTCGGAGAGCTTGATCTGCTTGAACTCTTCGTTGACCACCGCGGTCGCGGTGAAGTCGGGGGCTTCCTTCTGGACCAGGACCGGCATCAGGGACTCCTCAGGGTACGGGGACGGAGAGACAGGTGTACTGTAGGCACGCCCCCCGCCGCGAACCAGCGGGGCCGCGCCTTGGCGAGCTATAGGCGGAGGCTATGGCGAGCCCCGAGCGTCAGCGAGGGGAGGGGCGCTCACCTCTCCCCTCGCTGACGCTCGGGGCTCGCCGCGGGCTTCCCGAACGCCGCTTCCTTGCCCGGCAGCGGGTAGATCCCCATCAGGAAGTACGGCTCCGCGGTCATCCCCAGCGACGCATACGTCTCTTGCGCCCGCTGGTTGTCGCGCTCGACATACAGCCGCAGCCCGATCACCGTCGGGTCGGCCATCGCCTGGTCCTTGAGGTGCGCGAACAGCGCCCGGAACACGCCGCCACGGCGGGCGTCCGCGCGGACGTAGACGCTCTGGATCCACCAGTACCACCCGTCGCGCCAGTCGCTCCACTCGAACGTCACCAGCACCTGCCCGACCGGCTCGCCGCCTTGCACGGCGAGTGTGTAGAACCCCTTCGCCGGGTCGGCCAGCACCGCCCGGACGCCACGCAGCAAGACCGCGTCGTCGAGCGTCTTGCCCTCCGACTCCCGGGCAAGCGCGGCGTTGAACTGGGCAATCACCTCGGCGTCGGCGGGTGCGGCCCGGCGGATCGAGAGGGTCATTGTTGCCTCACGGTGGTGGTCGGATACCATGTTCGGAGTCATCAGGTCATCAAGTCGTCAGGTCATCAAGTCCGGTGTTCCCCGGTTTTCCGACTTGATGACCTGACGACCTGACGACTTGATGACCGAGGATTTTATGGACCTGACCAGCTACATCCGGGACATCCCGGACTTCCCCAAGCCGGGCATCCAGTTCAAGGACATCACGCCGCTGCTGGCCGACCCGGCGGCGTTCGAGTACGCCATCGCCCGGCTGGCCGCCCACTACTCGACGACGCCGATCGACGCGATCGCGGCGGCCGAGGCGCGGGGGTTCCTGTTCGCCGCTCCGCTGGCGCTGGAGTTGTTCAAGCCGCTGGTCCCGCTGCGCAAGCCGGGCAAGCTGCCGTACCGGACGTACAGCCTGAAGTACGACCTGGAGTACGGCGAGGCCGAGTTGCACATGCACCAAGATGGGATCAACGGCGGGGCGAAGGTCTTGATGGTGGACGACGTGCTGGCGACCGGGGGCACGATGGCGGCCGGCTGCCGGCTGGTCGAGCAGGCCGGCGGGACGGTCGTCGGCTGTGCGTTCCTGGTGGAGTTGGCGTTCCTGAAGGGTCGGGAGAAGCTGGCCGGGTACGATGTGTACAGTCTGATCACCTACTGAGACACCGAGGG
>DATLIF010000464.1:0-2829 GCA_035539575.1 Fimbriiglobus sp.
CCCCCAACCCCGGCCGGCGACAGTGCCGATCCCTGTTGCGGCTTCGGCGGCTCCCCGCCTTTGCCGGTGCCCAGCGACTCCGGGCTGAAGTACGCCACCAGCCCCAGGGCCGTCAGCACCACCCCGAACATTACCGACAACGACGGCATAGCCTTCCCCCGTTAATCCTTCAGCGCGGCCAGGATTTCGTTGACCAGTTTCTCCGGCCCGGCGATGTCCACGCCCCAGGCGTCCGTGAACACCGTCACCTCGTCCGCCCCGAACCGGAACCGGCTCAGCCCGGTGCCGGGCGTCAACTCGTCCGCGTCCGCTGTCCCTCGTCCGCCGAGTTCGGCGATCACCTCCAGCAGGCGAGCCGCCGTCTCGTAGTCTTCTCTCGCGCAGACGTCGATACGGGTCATGGCGATCACTCCCACTCGATCGTCGCCGGGGGCTTGCTGCTGATATCGTAGACCACCCGGTTCACGCCGGGCACCCGATTAATGATTGTGGTCGCCACCTTCGCCAATAGCTCGTACGGCAGGTGCGACCAGTCGGCGGTCATGAAATCGTCGGTCTGCACGCACCGCAGAGCCACCGTGTCTTCGTAGGTGCGGCCGTCGCCCATGACCCCCACCGACTGCACCGGCAACAGCACAGCGAACGCCTGCGCCGTCTTGCGATACCAGCCGGACTTGTGCAGCTCCTCGATGAAGATCGTGTCCGCCTTCCGGAGCGTCGCCAGCTTGTCGGGCGTGACCTCGCCGAGGCACCGCACCGCCAGCCCGGGGCCGGGGAACGGGTGCCGCCAGACGACCTCCTCCGGCAGCCCCAGGTCCAGCCCGAGCTTGCGGACCTCGTCCTTGAACAGGTCGCGCAGCGGCTCGATCAGCTCGAACCCGAGTTCGTCCGGTAATCCGCCGACGTTGTGGTGCAGCTTGATCGTCGCCGCGGGGCCGTCCGCGCTGCCGCCGCTCTCGATCACGTCCGGGTACAGCGTCCCTTGCGCCAGGAAGTGTGCGCCGGGGATGGACAGCGCCTCCTGCTTGAACACGTCGATGAACACCCGGCCGATGACCTTGCGCTTCTCCTGCGGGTCGGTGACGCCTTTCAACTCGGTCAGGAACCGGTCGCGCGCGTCCACCGTATGGAGATCGGCCTTGAACCAGTCGCGGAAGGTGTGGCGGACCAGTTCCGTCTCGCCCTCGCGCATCAGCCCGTTGTCCACATAAATGCACGTCACCTGCGGGCCGATCGCCTTCACCAGCAGCGCCGCGCACACCGACGAATCGACGCCGCCCGACAGGCCGCAGATCACGCGCTTGTCGCCGACCCGTTCGCGGACCTCGGCGACGGTCCGCTCGACGAACGTCTGCATCTTCCAGAGGCCCTGGCAGCCGCAGACGTCGCGGAGGAAGTTCTGGAGGATCAGCCCGCCGTGGGCAGTGTGGCTGACCTCGGGGTGGAACTGGATGCCGAACACCGGCCGCGACCGGTGCTTGACCGCGGCGATCGGACTGGTGTCGGTAGTGGCCAGCGGCACCCAGTCGCCGGAGACCGACTGCACCTGGTCGCCGTGGCTCATCCAGACGGTCGATTCCTTCGGGTAGCCGCGGAAGAGCGTGTTGGGGTCGGCAACGGTCAGCGTCGCCCGGCCGTACTCCCTCGTGTGAGAGCCGCCGCCGACGGTGCCGCCGAGGACGTGGGCGGCGAGCTGCATCCCGTAGCAGATGCCCAGCACCGGCACGCCCAGGTCGAACACCTTCGGGTCGCACTTCGGGGCGCCCGCGTCGTACACGCTGGCCGGCCCGCCGGAGAAGATGATCCCTTTCGGGTTCAGCTCCTTCACCCGCTCCGCGGAGATGTCGTGGCGGACGACCTGGCAGAAGACGTTCAGCTCTCGCACCCGCCGGGCAATGAGCTGCCCGAACTGGGAGCCGAAGTCGAAGATCAGGACCAGTTCTTGGTTCATGGGTATATCTGCGGATTAACTCTTCTTGCCCAGCTCTTCCGCCCGCTTCGTCGCCGCCTCGACCGCGTCCATGAGGGTGGCCCGCAGCCCGCCGCGCTCCAGGGCGTGCAGCCCGGCGATGGTTGTGCCGCCGGGGCTGGCGACCGCGTCCTTGAGCGCCCCGGGGTGCTGGCCCGTCTCCAGCACCATCTTCGCGGAGCCGAGTACGGTCTGCGCCGCCAGCTTCAGCGCCACGTCCCGCGGCAGCCCGACCCGGACGCCGCCGTCGGCCAGGGCCTCGATCATGACGTACACGAACGCCGGCCCGCTGCCGCTGAGGCCCGTCACCGCGTCGAGCAGCGACTCGGGAACCTGCACCGCCGTGCCGACTGCGCCGAACAGTCGCTCGACGAGCCGGGCATCCTCAGGCGTCGCGGCTAGTCCGGGGCAGAAGCCGCTGGCGCTGGCCCCGACCAGGCACGGCGTGTTCGGCATCACCCGGACGAGCCGGGCGTTTTCCCCCAGCCCGGCGGCCAACCGGCCCAGCGTCACCCCCGCGGCGATCGACACGACGAGGTGCCGCTGTGGGTCGAGCAGCGGCCGCACCTCGTCGAGCAGCACGGGCATCTGCTGCGGCTTCACGGCGAGGACCAGGACGCTCGCCCCCTCGACGACCGGTGTGGCGACCGACTCGACCCGCAGTCCGGTTTCCTGGGCAAACTTCGACCGCGCCGCCGGGTACGGGTCGCTGGCCAGCGACTTCGCGGGGTCGATCAGCCCGGCGGCGGCCCACCCCTTCGCCAGGGCGGTGGCCATCTGCCCGGCGCCGAGGAACCCGACCGAAAGCGGGGCGGTCATAACCCCTCCGTCCGGACCGTCGGGGAAAACAACCATCATAT
>DATLIF010000465.1:0-7172 GCA_035539575.1 Fimbriiglobus sp.
GATGACCTTTAATCCCTTCGCCTGCGGACAGGTGGCGTCCCCCATGAGGTAGGTGATTTGACTCATTCGGTGGCCCTCCCATCCGCCCGGCGGTTAGGCTATCCCGCCTAGCTCCGCACAGCGGTGAGTTGCCATCGGTCGCCCAGATGGGGTTATTAGGAATGTTTGCTTTCACCGCAGCTTTCACTGACCAGTGATGCTCCTCGATGACGGATGAGCGTAGGCGATTTAACGGCGCCCTCCCACCCAGTGGATCAAGCCGAAGCCAGGAAAGGGGTTGCGTACGGTTGACGGCGGCTGAGGTGGTTTGGGAGAGCTCCCCGAGTAGGACTCGAACCTACAACAAACCGGTTAACAGCCGGTCGGTCGGCGGTTGTAACCCCAATGGGGCAAGCACTTCCGGCGTCTTCTCCGGCGACATGTACCACGGCATGTACCTGCCTCGGACATCCGGACCTGTGTTGGGTGATCGAAGCGTGGCCATCGCTTCCTGGCGCGATCCGGCGCGCAGTGTTGGCTCTGATCGGATCGACCGACCCGCCTCCTGCGAATGGATACGGCAGACGGTAGGCGAACCGGAAGATTGCCCCCATGTAGGCTCGAGGCCAGGGCCACTCTACAGATGGACTACGCTGGGTTCGACCGACCTGTGTGGTTTGGTCAGGATGGTTCGGATTTAAGTCCCTGTCCGGTGCTTCTGTCTCTCGGATGGGTCGGCGTAATATAGGTAAACTTGTCCATCTGCGGTAACAATGCCTATCGAGCCAGTCTTTCCGCTGACCGGCCCGACGGCCCGGCGCACGGCTACGGTAGGCATCAGTGCCCAACAGCGACGCGTTCGAGTTCTCCGACGACTTCGCCGACTACGCGGCCGAGTGCGACGAGCACATGACCGCGGCCCGTCGCGTCTTGCTAGATATCGAGCCGGTCCCGGACCGGATCACGCGGGACGAACTCGACGGACTGTTTCGCAACTTCCACACCATCAAGGGGCTGTCGGGGATGGTCGGCGCGGGCGAAGCCGAGCAACTCGCACACCACCTGGAGGGCTACCTGGGTGCCGTTCGCAAAGGTCGAGCAGCCTTCACCGCGGACGGGGTCGAGGTTCTGCTTGAGGGTGTTGGGACTCTGGAGCGGATGATCGCCGCCGGTCGGGATCGGCTACCGCTGTCCGACGCCGCCCCGCTGATCGCACGGGTCGCGGCACTCGTTCCCGAGGGGCCACCGTCGTCCGCTGCTCCCTCACCGGGATCTGACCCGGGGTCGCCAGGTCCGCCCACCGACAAGCGGGCGAGGCTCGAAGCGGAACTCCGGCAAGGAGCGCACGCATGGCGAGTCACGTTCGCTCCATCCGTAGCCTCGGCCGACCGCGGGGTGACCGTTACCACAGTCCGCGAGCGGTTGCAAGCGGTTGGTGTGATCCACCAGGCCGAGCCGACCGTTATTCCGGGCCGGGGCGTTACGTTCTCTTTCCTGGTCACCAGCAGGGCAGACGACTTCGCCACTGCCCTCCGGGCCGATGGTCTGACCGTCGAGCCGTACCTCCCGGCAACGCCCGAAACCACGGACGGCGCTGAACCGGGCCGGACGACTACCTCCTTGACCCCGGCGAACCTCGTGCGGGTGGACCTCGGCCGACTCGACGAGCTGATGCGGACGGTCGGCGAGTTGGTCATCACCCGGGCACGGCTGGACAACGGGCTGGGCCGCGTCGCGGGGGGGCTACCTGCCGCTGAGCGCAGGGAGTTAGAGGAGACGAGCCTTGCGCTGGAGCGGCAACTGCGGGACCTCCGTGAGGGGGTGATGCGGGTCCGTCTGGTCCCGATCCGAGTCGCGTTCGCCCGGATGCGATTCGTGGTCCGCGACCTAGCCCGTGAGACCGGCAAGGACATCGAGTTGAGACTGACCGGTGAAGGGACTGAGATCGACAAGTTCGTGGTCGAGCGACTGGCCGACCCGCTCCTCCACCTGGTTCGGAACGCCGTCAGTCACGGGCTGGAGGCCCCCGCCGAGCGGTCCGCGGCCGGGAAGCCTCCCCGCGGCCGGATCGACCTGCGGGCGGCCGTGGCCGGCGGGGAGGTCGTGGTGGAGGTCGAGGACGACGGCCGCGGGATTGACCCGGAGCGGGTGTTCGCCCGCGCCCGGGTGGTCGGCCTGGTCGCACCCGACGCACCGACCGACCCGGCTGCGGTGCTGGACCTGATCTGCTCCCCCGGCTTCTCGACCCAGGACAGCGTTGACCGGGCCAGCGGCCGCGGGGTCGGCATGGACGTCGTCCGCCGGTCGGTCGAGGAACTCGGTGGTACGCTGATCCTGCGCACCCGACCCGGGCACGGCACCCGGTTCACCGCCCGGCTGCCGCTCACCCTCGCCATCGCCGATGCCCTCATCGTCGTCGTTGGGTCCCAGACGTATGCCATCCCTCAGACCGCGGTCCGCGAGGTCACACAGGTCGAGCCGGGGGCGACGACTCGGCTGGAGAACAACGAACTTCTCAGGCACCACGGGGGCGTGGTGCCGCTGGTGTGGCTCGCCGACGTCTTCGGCGCCGCCCGCCCGGGTGGGGCGTTCCCGGCGCTGGTCGTCGGCGAAGGCGGGCATGCCTTCGCCCTGGCTGCCGACCGCGTCCTCGGCCTGCGGGAGGTCGTCGTCCGCCGCCTGGCTGACCCGCTGGTGCAGGTCCCCGGCGTGGCCGGGGCGACCGAACTCGGGGACGGCCGTCCCGTCTTAATCCTCGACGCCGCCGGCCTGGCCCGGCACGCCCGCCGGCGACCGACCGGCTGACCACACGGAGCGAACCCGTGGCGACCGCTGAACCATATGTCCTGTTCGAGCTGGCCGACACCGCCTACGCCGTCCCCAGCCGGGCGGTCGAGCGGATGGAGATGGTGGAGCAAATCACCCCGGTGCCGAACGCCCCGCCGTTCGTGGACGGGGTGGTGTTCTCCCGTGGGCGGGTCGTGCCGGCCGTCAACCTCCGCCGCAGGTTCGGGTTCGACAAGGCCCCCTACGACCTGAAGTCCCGACTGATCGTCGTCGCCCACGCCGGCCGGTCCGTCGGACTGATTGTGGACTCGGCGCGGGAGTTCGTGACCATTCCGGAGGACGCGGTCCAGCCGCCGCCCGAGTCCCTGGCCGGCACGAGTGGCAACTACCTGGGCGGCGTGGCCAACGTCGCCGACAAGGTGATTCTTATCCTCGACGTGGCCGAGGTCCTGAACTACGCACCGCCGGCCTGACTCCCGAACGACATCCCGGAGAACACCATGGCCACCGAGTCCAACGGCGACGTCGGCCGCCTCCGTGACGAGGCGCACGAGATCACCACCATGACCGCGGAGCTGGTCCGGGTCGCCGACCAGGTCGTGCGCGGCACGGAGTCCCAGTCCCAATCGCTGGGCGACGCGACCAGCGCGGCCAACCAAACCGCCGCGTCGCTGAAGGAGACGGCCGGCCAGGCCGCCGCGGTCGCCGGGTCATCCGAGGAACTGGCCTCGTCAATCAACGAGGTGGCCGCGTCCATCGAGCAGGTGAACGCCAGCTCCACCCAGCTGGCCACCTCCGTGACCGAGACGGCGGCGTCGGTTGAGGAGACGTCCGCGTCGATCGCATCGGTGACCGCCAAGGCCCAGGACATGGCCACCTCCGCGACCGAGGTCCGCGCTGCCGTCGCGGAGATGGCAGCATCGATCAAGGGAGTGAGCGATGACGCCGCGTCCCTGGCCGCGGCCGTCGAGGAGAGTGGCACCGCCGTCGAGCAGATGGCCCGATCGGTCCAGGGGGTGGCCCGGAACGCCGACGACCTGACTGCGTCGGCCGAGGGAACCGCGTCGGCCATCAACCAGATGGCGGCGTCCACCGAGCAGATGGCGGCCACCGCCGAGAGCCTGACGGCCGAGGTGGAGGGAGTGGCAAACGGGATCGAGGAGATGGCCCGGTCGGTCACCGGCGTGGCCCAGAACGCCGAACAGATCACCCAGGCGGCGGCAGCGGCGGCGGCCAGCGCGACCCAGCTCGACCGGTCGATCCACGCCGTCGCCGGTACGGCCAAGCAGGCCGACGAGACCACCCGCCGGGTCACACGCGACGCCGAGGAGGGCGGGGCGGCGGTGCAGAAGTCGATCCAGGGTCTTACCCGGGTCCGGGAGACGATAACCCAGTCGGCCGGAGCGATCAAAGAGTTGGGTCGCAGGGCCGGGGAGATCGGCGGGATCGTCGGCACCATCACCATGATCGCCGAACGGACCAACCTGCTGTCACTGAACGCCTCGATCGAGGCGGCTCGGGCCGGGGAGGCCGGCCGCGGGTTCGCGGTGGTCGCCGAGGAGATCCGCAACCTCGCCAATCGGGCCGCCCAGGCGACGGCCGACATCGCGGGCATCGTCCGTGCCCTCCAGGACGCGGTCCAGGAGTCCGTTACTGCGTCCGCCGAGGGGGCGCGGGTGGCCCAGGAGAGCGGCCAACTCGCCGAGGACGGGATGTCCGGGCTGAGGAAGATCCTCGGTGGGGTGCAGGACGTCGCCCAGCTCACCGCCCAGATCGCCCGCGCCTCCGAGGAGCAAATCGGGGCCGGCAACCAAGTGGTGACGGCTATCAATACCACGGCGACCCAGGCCCGGCAGGTGTCGACCGCGACGGCCGAGCAGAGCAAGGCCACCCAGGGGATCGTCCAGGCGACGGGTCAGATGCGGAAGATCGCCCGGCAGGTGGCCCAGACGATGACCGAGCAGAGCAGCTCCTCCCGGGAGATCATCAAGGCCGGGCAGGCCACCCGCTCGTTGGCCGAGCAGGTCCGCAAAGCGACCGGCGAACAGGCCGCCGGGGCCGGGCAGATCACCCAGGCGCTGGTGTCGATGCGCAAGGGGGCGGCTAACACCGCCCGGGCGGTTGCCGAGCAGGCCAAGGCCGCCGGCGAGGTCGCCAAGGAGGTGGACCGGATGACCCGGCTGATCGGCGAGGTGACGGCCGCGATGGCCGAACAGGCGAGCGCCTCCGCCCAGATCAGCCGGGCCGTGGCGGAAATGCGCAAGGGGGCCGATCAGGTCGCCCAGGCCATCGGCGAGCAGACCCGGGCGGCGAAGGACATGACGACCGCGGCCGAGCACATCTCCAAACAGATGGCGCTGGTCACCCGTGCCAACCGGGAACATTCGACGGCCGTCGAGGCGATCCTGAAGGCCCTGACCGAAATCCGGGACGTCACCGACCGAAACGTCCGGGGGGCTCAAGAGTCGCGGCGGGCCACGGACGGGCTGCGGGAGCGGACGGCGGCGCTCGCCACCATAGCCGATAGCCTCGGCCGGGGACAGACTCCGACCCGCCGCCGGAACGGTGGGCGGCGGTAGCATTTCTCCCCTCGTGGTGCGGACGAACTGCGCTTGTGGTGAAGGTGGGACGCGATGCCGTTTGACGAGGGTGTGATCGATCTACCTGTCGGCGTATTCGTCATCCTTCGTGACCTGATCCGCGATCGGATCGGCGTATCCTTCGAGGACGAGAAGCGCGAGCTGCTGGCGTCGAAGCTGTCGGACCGGGTCCGCGCCTTGGGCTTCCAGACGTTCCTGGACTACTACTACCTTCTGAAGTATGGCCCCTCGGCGGACGACGAGTGGGACCAGCTGACGGACGCCCTGTCGGTCCAGGAAACGTACTTCTGGCGGGAGTTCGATCAGGTCCGGGCGCTGGTCGATGTGCTGATCCCGCAGCACGTCGCTGCCGGTCGCGGGCCGGTCCGCGTCTGGTCCGCCGCCTGCGCGACCGGGGAGGAGCCGCTGAGCATCGCGATGGCACTGAGCGAGGCCGGGTGGTTCAACCGGGCTGACGTCGAGGTGTGGGCCAGCGACGCCAGCCCGGCCGCCCTCGACAAGGCGCGACGGGGTGTGTACCGCGAGCGGGCATTCCGGTCCTTGGCGCCTGTCCTCCGGGAGAAGTACTTCACCCCGGCCGATGGCGGGTGGAAGGTCACCCCCGAGTTACTGGCCCGGGTCCGGTACTCCCGGGCCAACCTGCTGGACCCGGCCGACACGCTCTTCCTGGCGACCGCCCCCTTCATCTTCTGCCGGAATGTGTTCATCTACTTTTCGGCCGCGACGGTGGCCCGGGTGGTCCGCTCGTTCGCCGACCGCATGCCCTGGCCGGGGCACCTGTTCGTCGGGGTGTCCGAGTCGCTCCTCCGGGTGGCGACCGTGTTCGAGTTGGAAGAGGTCGGGGGGACGTTCGTGTACGTCAAGCGGTAACCACGGATCAGGGGGCGATATGGACCGGGTGGTGCGGGTGCTCGTCGTCGACGACTCGGCTTACGTCCGCAAGGTCGTCCGGGAGATACTGTCCCGCAGCCCTTTCCTGGAGGTCGTCGGGGCGGCCCGGGACGGGGAGGAGGCGCTGGAACTGGTCGAGCGGCTGAGCCCGGACGTCGTCACCCTCGACCTGAACATGCCCCACTGCGACGGGCTGGACTTCCTGCGGCGGCAGATGGCCCGCCGGCCGCTGCCGGTGATCGTCGTGAGCGTGGCGAGCGACAGCGGCGAGTTGGTGATGCAAGCCCTCGACGCCGGGGCCGTGGACGTGGTCCAGAAGCCAACTGCCCTGGCGACCGAACGGGTGCTAGAGATCGCCGGCGATCTTGTGGCGAAGGTGAAGGCCGCGGCCACCGCCCGGGTCCACGTCCCCGATCCGGCCTCGCGGCCCGCCCTGATAGTCCCGGCCGCCGTGACCCCGCGGACCCGGAGGACC
Source organism: Fimbriiglobus sp. (assembly GCA_035539575.1). GTDB lineage: Bacteria > Planctomycetota > Planctomycetia > Gemmatales > Gemmataceae > DASSAT01. The sequence continues at coordinate 6,733 of DATLIF010000465.1, forward strand.
GACGTCCTGGTGATCGGGGTCTCGACCGGTGGCCCCCAGGCCCTCAAACAGCTCATCCCCCGGCTGCAGGCCGACTTCCCGCTCCCGGTCGCGGTAGTGCTGCACATGCCGGTCGGATACACTGCACTCTTCGCCCGCAGCCTCGCGGCCGCGTGCCGGCTGGAGGTGGCCGAGGCCCACGACGGGGATGTCCTGCGGCCGGGACAGGTCCTGATCGCCCCGGCCGGATTCCATCTCTCGTTCGCGCGCCGGCCGGACGGAGTGGCAACGGCCAAGCTCGGACTGCACCCGCTCGACACCCCTCACCGCCCGGCGGTGGACGTCCTGTTCCGGTCCGCCGCGGACGTGTACGGCGATCGCACTCTGGCGGTGGTGCTGACCGGGATGGGGTCCGACGGAACCCGGGGGGCGGCGTGGCCGCGGCCAAGCTCGGCCTGCAC
>DATLIF010000466.1:0-10269 GCA_035539575.1 Fimbriiglobus sp.
GTTCGGTGCCGGACCGCGGCCGGCCGGGTCGGTTGCAGTCCGGCGGGTGGACGGCAAGCCGACGTCGCACGTCGAGGAGCGGACCGCCGCGGTGCTCGACCGGTTCTGGAGCCGCTTGAAGTTCGCCCCCGGGACCGCCGCCGACACCGGTCCGCTCGGCAAACTGCCGCGAGCCGGGTTCACTATTCGTACGCCCGCCTTCACCCTGGAGCGGTCGAACCTCTATTACCTCGTCCGCGGCGGCGGGTCGGTCTACGCGGCGGTGTGCGGGCACACGGTCATCCACGGGCCGCTGCACGGCGGGCTGGTCCAGGCGATCCCGAACGCCGACGAGTACCGCTGGGTGGCCCACAAGCTCGACGGGTACAAGGGCCAGCGGCTGCACGCCGAGTTGACTGCCGACCCGAAGACCGACTTCGCGGTGGCGCTGGTGGTGCAGGCGGACGAACCCCCGCCGGAGATACCGCCCGAGACCCGGCCGGAACAGGCTCGCTCGCTCGACGCGGAGACCGAGTCCCGCCTCGCCGCGGAACACGACCTCGCCACCCGTGTGGTGTGGGAGTCCCGGCTCGCGCCGGCGCTGCTCGATGGCACCGGCGTCGATGAACACGTCTTCGTCCGCGGCAATCCGCGGACACCCGGCGAGGTGGTGCCGCGACGGTCGCTGGAGGCGCTGGCCGGCCCCGACCGCATCCCGCACACCCACGGCAGTGGCCGGCTGGAGCTGGCGATGCAGCTCACCGACCCGGCGCGTAACCCGCTCGCCTCGCGCGTCGCGGTGAACCGGGTCTGGCACCATCTTTTCGGCCGGGGGATCGTCGCCTCGACCGACAACTTCGGCGTCCTCGGCGAGCCGCCGACGCACCCGGAACTGCTCGACTACCTGGCGACCGAGTTCGTCCGCGACGGCTGGTCCACCAAGCGCCTGATCCGACGGCTGGTGCTGTCGAGCGCCTACCGCATGTCCTCGACGCCCGACCCGGCCGCCGAGAAGATCGATCCGACGAACCAACTGCTGCACCACTTCCGGCTCAAGCGGCTCGAAGGCGAGGCGATCCGCGACGCGATGCTGGCGGTGAGCGGCCGGCTCGACCGGACCGTCGGCGGGCCGCCGGTGCCGATCCACCTGACGCCGTTCCTCGACGGCCGCGGCCGGCCGAAGGAGAGCGGCCCGCTCGACGGCAACGGCCGGCGCAGCCTGTACCTCGCGGTCCGGCGCAACTTCCTCTCCCCGATGCTGCTGGCGTTTGACACGCCGATCCCGTTCTCGACCGTCGGCCGGCGGCAGGTGTCCAACGTCCCGGCCCAGGCGCTGATCCTGATGAACGACCCGTTCGTCCACCAGCAGGCCGAAGTCTGGGCGAAGCGGGTGATGACGATGCCGGCCGAGGATCGGGTACGAGAGATGTATCTGTCGGCATTCGGTCGGCCGCCGACGGCGGAGGAGTCGGCTGCGTGCCGGGCGTTCGTGGATGGCAAGGAAGGCGACGTGAAGGCGTGGGCGGACCTGGCGCACGCGCTGTTCAACGTCAAGGAGTTCGTGTTCGTGCAGTGATCTGCGAGGTCCCTGGAGTTCGGGAGTCACCCGTGGCGTCGGTTGTTCGACATCGCCTGGTCTACGTCTTGGTGGCAGTGGGGGTTTGTCAACTCCTACTCCTTGGGGGCTGCCTGTACATCCGCCAGTGGTGGCACCAACAGCCCTTCAACCAGCCGCCCGGGCCGATCGACCCAGAGGTCGAGCTTGCTCTCCGGCCGGCCGCCGCTATTGACTTTCATTATCCCTCTGGCATTGAGCGGTTCGAGAAAGTGACCAACCCGCAGGTCTTCGACCAGATGACGGGCTTTTTCATTGCTTGTACCAAGGGGGTGGTCGTTGATGGGACGTTCACCGAGGATAATCTACGCGCCACCGTCTATGACACCAGTGGACAGGTCATCCTGAAGTGCTATGAGATCGGTCATGTGAATATGGTGGGGCGGAGGAGCTACAACATCAAGTTTCTTAACCTAACTCCGGCAGAGGAGATTCATAGCGATTACATCACGAGGTCTTTCCACTTCTATCCGTCAGGCTTGAGGAAGGCGCATGGGGATTTTGCGAATCGGCGGATGCATGGACCCTGGAGGTTCTACCGCGAGGACGGATCAAAGGAGTGCGAGGGGACCTTCGAGTCAGGCCGCAAGGTCGGCGTCTGGCAGTACTACAGTGACAAGGGAGAGCTGATCCGCACGGAAAGGTACGACTGACCTCTCGTACTCTAGTCGAGGGCACCACGCACTCTCACATGCCCCACGTGTTCACGCCACTCACGCGCCGGGAGATGCTCGTCCGCTCCGCGAACGGGTTCGGGGCCGTCGCGCTCGCGACGCTGCTCGCCGAGGACGGCAAGGCCGCCGCGCCGGTCCGCCACCACCCGGCGAAGGCGAAGGCGGTCATCTTCCTGTACATGGACGGCGGCGTCTCACAGGTGGACTCGTTCGACCCCAAGCCGCTGCTCGACAAGTACCACGGCCAGGACCCGAAGAAGGCCATCGGCAAGCTGGAGCCGACCCAGTTCGCCAACGTCGGCACCGTCATGAAGTCGCCGTGGAAGTTCCACAAGCACGGCCGGTCCGGCATCCCGGTCAGCGACCTGTTCCCGCACGTCGCGAAGTGCGTGGACGACCTCGCGGTCGTGCGGTCGATGGTGTCGAAGTTCCCGGAGCACACGAGCGCCAACTACTTCCTGCACACCGGCAGCGGCGTCCAGGGCCGGCCGAGCTGGGGGGCGTGGGCCGGGTACGGCCTCGGCACTGGCAACCGCGACCTGCCGACGTTCATCGTGTTGAACGGTGGGCTGGTCCCGCCCGGCGGGCTGGACAACTTCAACAGCGGGTTCCTGCCGGCCGCGTTCCAGGGGTCGGTCTTCCGCGCCGGTAACCCGCCGGTCGCCAACGTCGGCCGGCTGGAGCCGACTGACGAGCGCCAGCGCGCCAAGCTCGCGCTCGTCAACAAGCTGGACCAACTCGCCGGGCCGCGCGGCGATGAGGTGGAGTCGGCCATTGCCAACTACGAGACCGCCTACCGGATGCAGACGGCCATCCCCGAGTTGATGGACGTGAAGGGCGAGACGCCGGCGACCCGCAAGCTCTACGGCCTGGACGCGAAGTATCAGCCGACCGCGACATTCGGGACGCAGTGCCTCGTCGCCCGGCGTCTTGTCGAGCGAGGGGCGAAGTTCATCGAGCTGACGTGCCCGTCGGTCGGCACCGACCGCTGGGACCAGCACTCCGACCTGAAGAACGGCCACGAGAAGAACGCCCGCGCCGTGGACCAGCCGATCGCCGGCTTACTCACCGACCTGAAGGCCCGCGGCATGCTCGATTCGACGCTGGTGGTGTGGGCCGGCGAGTTCGGGCGGACGCCGTTCGCGCAGGGCTCCGACGGCCGCGACCACAATCCGTTCGCGTTCACACTCTGGCTGGCCGGCGGCGGCGTCAAGGGCGGCGTGATCCACGGCGAGACCGACGAGTGGGGCTACAAGGTGGTCCGCGACCGGGTCGAAATCCACGACCTGCACGCGACCATGCTGCACCTGCTCGGCATCGACCACAAGCGGCTGACCTTCCGCTTCGGCGGCCGCGACATGCGCCTGACCGACGTACACGGCGAACTGATTTCCGGCATCCTGGCATAGCTCACGGCCGGTATGTCCGCGTCGTGTTCTTGGCGATGTCCTCCTCGGTGAACCACGCCCGCTTCCACTTCTCCGCGGCGAATAGCGCCGACTGGTCGGCGTGGTGCGGCGACTTCGGATCGCTCGACTGCGAGTAGGCCGAGATGCTGTACGCCGTCGGCGGGTTGGTGAACTCGACAGCGAACACGTAGCTGTCGCCGCCGGTGGCGACGCGCTTGCCGCCCTTCGGTGGACCGTAGCCGACGACGCGGAAAGGCCCGTAATCGCCGAGCGCCTGCTCGGAGAAGCCGCCGATCGGCACGTCGAGGTCGCCACGGCGCAGCCGGTGCACGTCCCCCCAGGCCACGTCGAGCTTACCGTACTTCGCTGTCGTCGCCTTTACGGCCGCCGCCAGCGCCTTCCGCGCGGATTCCTCGTTGCCGATGCCGACCGGCGTCTCGGCCGGCCGCTTCTCGTCCCATGGCACGCGGTAGAACTTATCGAGGTCGGCCCGCTTCGTGACCGGGAACGACTTGGTATACGCGTCCCAGAACTCGGTGAAGAGCACGCCGCCCTTGCTCCCGCGTGAGGCAGTGTTGTCCCACGCCTCCAGCAGCTTGACCGCTTCGCCGAGGTCCACGCCGTTCACCGACTGCCCGCGAGCTGCCTTCAACACGTCCTCCTTCACCCGGTCGGCCAGCAACAGTTTCGTTGCGTACTTCCGCTTCATCACCTCGTCGAGCGACAGCTTCTCGTCGCCGTTGAGCATGAGCAGGCTGTGCTGCTGCCGCAGACTGTTGAAGTTGAACGTCAGGTCGTCGGGGAACTGACGGCGGTCGATCGGCGCCTTCAGGTTCGTGTACCACGGCGACGAGTTGCAGTTCTGCACGTACCCGCCCGGCGGGTTGAGCAGGAAGGGGAGGCGGGCCTGGGGGAGCATGCGGTTCCACTCGGTGGCGCTGGTGCCCCCGGGGACGATCGCCTCCCACGGGTGGCCGGGCGGCCGGTCGGGGAAGCGGCCGTTGAAGAGGTAGAAGCAGTTCCCCTCCGCGTCGGCGTAGCAGATGTTGAACATCGGCGCCGCGCCCATGTCGAGCGCCCGGCGGAACTCGCGGAGGTTCTTCGCCTTGCCCATCAGGTACCACTGCTCGACGAAGTCACACGCGTCAAAATTCGCCGACTTCCAGGCCAGCGCCTTGTTACCGCTCAGCGGCTTCCGGATCGTCGGCCCGTAGTGCGACCGGAGTACCTCCTTCTTGCGCGTCTCCACCCCCTTGTTGGTCTTGACCCGGACGGTGAGCTCCTCCTTCGCGAGCGGCAGCGGGCGGCCGTCGTAGAGGTAGTGCTTGCCGTCCTCGGTCAGCGTCACCTCGTAGATGTCGTCGGAGTCGTGCGCGTTGACGGTGAGCGACCAGCCGAGGTGGTCGTTGAAGCCGAGGGTGACGCCGGGGTTGCCGACCAGCGTGGCGCCCATCAGGTTGAGCTGGCCCGGCACCGTGAGGTGCGACTCGTAGAAGAAGAACTGTCCCTCCCAGGGCAGGTGCGGGTTGCCGAGCAACAGCGCCTTGCCCGACGCCGAGCGGTCCTTGTGGATGGCCCACATGTTCGAGCCGAGGGACGGGTCTTCCTCCTCCTGCTTCTTCGGCTCGACTACGGCGGCCTTGGGGCCGAGTGTTTGGAGCTGGCGGATGACGCCGCGGTCCATCGAGAAGTCGAGGACGACGACACGCCGCGCGTGCGCGAGGATATCCAGGCCGGTGACGGGCGTCACCCAGCCGGGCAACTCGGCACGGTGCTTGGTCACATAGCGGTTGTACCCGAGCGCGTACGCCTCCAGGATGCGCCGGACCCACGGCGGCAGCTTCGGGTAGCACTCCGCCGCGACCTCGCGGACGCGGACCTGCTTCACCAGGAAGTCGTTCTCGGCGAACGCCGCGCCGAAGTGGGCCGCCTCCTCGGCGCGGGCCTTGAGGTAGAGCCGGGCCATGACGAGGCAGTGGTCCTCGGCGCAGGCGTAGCCCTGGGCGAAGTAGGCGGCCTCCTCGGTCTTGGCGAGGACGTGCGGCACGCCCCACGTGTCGCGGCGGATCTCGACCTTCGACGCCAACTCGTCGGCGAGGGCGTCGTCGGCGCGGGCCGCCCCCGCGAATCCGCACGCGGTCAGGACGGCCCCCGCGATCCAGCACGAACGAACGGCGCGGCCGAGCAACCCGTCGGACATGACTGCCTCCCGTGGCATAGTTGCGGATACGACAGACTTAGTCCGATAAGCTACCCGCCCGGAAATGGGGTCGCAAGTACGGCGTTGTCGGCCTTCGCGCCACGCCCCTCACCGCCCTCTCACCGTAGACTCAGCCCTTTCTCAGCCCCGGCTCACCATCCCTTCAGCCGGCGTCCGTTACAACTCGGGCCATGACCCCGAGGAGGACGCCATGCGCCGCCGTACCGCCTTCACCCTGATCGAACTGCTGGTCGTGTTCGGCATCATTGCCGTGCTGATCGGCCTGTTGCTCCCCGCCGTGCAGAAGGCCCGCCACTCCGCCGCCCGGACCGCGTGCCGGCACAACCTGCACAACGTCGGGCTCGCGTTCCACCACTTCATCGACGTGAACAAGGGGAAGTTCCCCGAGGCCGCCCGGGTGCCGAGCACGCCGACGTACCCGGGCCAGCCGAGCCTCTCCGCCGTGCTTGGGCCGTTCGCCGAGGAGAACGCCCGCGTCTTCCGCTGCCCGCTCGACGAGGTCCGGCATCCGGTCGAGGGGCTGAGCTTCGAGTACCAGCCGCGGGTCGCCGGCAAGACGCTCGACGAGCTGCGAAACAACAAGGCCGGGCTGCCGCTGACGTCGGTCTGGCTGGTCTACGACTTCGACCCGGTCCACGGGCCGGGGTCCGACCACTCCCGCAACTACCTCTACGCCGACGGCCACGTCGAATAAGGAGACCGCCCATGTCCACGCAATGGGATCATCTGCTGCGCGACCGCAGGCCCGTAGTACGCGCCGAACCCGCCCCCCGCAAGCGGCGGCGGTGGCTGCTCGCCCTGATCGCGCTGTTAGTGTTGCTTGTCGGGGTCGGCACCGTCGGCGCGATCCGCGGCCGCGGCGACGTGGCGAAGGTGCAGCAGCTTCGCAAAGAGCTGTTCACCGCCAAGGGCGCGACACCCGAGCAACGCAAGGCGACGGCTGAACAGTTCCGCCAGGAGATGCGAAAGCTCTCCCCGGGGCAGCGGTCGGAGTTGTTCCTGGCGGGCCAGCGGGAAGCGGTCGCCCGGCTTGACGCATACTTCGCCATGTCATCGGCCGAGAAGCGACAGCACCTCGACCGCGAGATCGACCGCATGGAGCAGCGCCGCAAGGAGCGAGCCAACAGCCCGCCCCGTACTGGCGGCCCGGGTCGCCGGCCCGGCGGCGACCGGCCGCGGTCGGCGGAGGAGACCGAGAAGCGCCGCAAGGAGCGGCTCGACCGCACCACCCCGGAGCAGCGGGCAATGATGGACCAACTCCGTGCGAGGGGCGAGCGGTTCCGCAACGACCTGAACCAGCGGCGGACGCAGCGCGGACTACCGCCGACAAGCGGGCCGGGCGGGTTCGGGTCGCGGTAGGCCGTGGTCCACTCGCTCCGCGAGCGGATGTCCGGTGACGGAGTGATCGGACCATGCTTTGTTGAGATCCTGTCTTCAGCCCGAAGGGCTGGGAGTGCCCAGCCCAGGGCGAAGCCCTGGGAACCGGCAGCCCACCGGTTTTTAGCCCTGAAAGGGCGGCACAACGCATGCCGACCGTGTGTCGCCCTTTCAGGGCTCAGGGAGGATGATCCGGTCCACCCGGGGCGTTGCCCCGGGCTGAGCACTCCCAGCCCTTCGGGCTGAAGGCAGGACTTCGATCGAGTATCCGGACCACTCTCTATCCCTTCGGCAACAGCTCCCGGAACGCCGGCAGCTTCTGGAAGTACTCCAGGTCCGGGTCGGTCGGCAGGGTCGAGACCCGCTGCGACTTCATCTCGATCAGCCTGCGGATGGCGTCCAGGCCGGCGTCGGTGTACTCGCCGCGGAGCTTGCGCTCGGCCGCGGTGAGTTGGTCATCCGGCTTCCAGTTGCCGACCGCGTCGGCCGCCAGCGAGTACGTACATGCCGCGTTGTACCAGAAGTTCTGCGCCTGCGGCTTGCGGGCCGCCTCGTCCTGCCGGTCCTGCTCGGCCCGCAGTTCCTTGACCGCCCGGGCATGGTGGCCGGCCCGCGCCAGCGCCACCATCAGATACCAGGCGTGTTGCGGCGTGTCGTCCTCGTCGTAGAGCCGCTGGCGGATGGTCGTACACTCCTTGAACGTGGCGATCGCGCGGGTCCGGTCGCCGAGCTTCTGCTGCGCCACCCCGAGGCCGTAGAGCATCTGCGCGTACAGCCCGCGGTTCGCGGCGCTGGTCTTCTCGTCCCCCTGACCGAGGATCTGCTGGACGACCCCCGCCGCCCGCTCGAACAGGTCCTGGGCCGGGGCGGCCTGGTTGCTGCTGAGCTTGTTCACCCCCAGTCGGAAGATCACTGCGGCGAGCCGCCGCTGCGTGGCGGGGTCCTGGTCGTTGTTCACCACTGCCCGCTCGGAGAGCTTCAGCGCCTCGGTGAGGTACTTCTCGGCGGCCGCCAGGTCGGCCCGGGGCCGGGCCGTGCCCGCCTCGACCGCCTCGCGGATGTACGAGTCGGCCAGGGCCAGCACGAACGACCGGTCGCCGCCCGGCTCGTCGGTCGTCTTCGGGTCGGCGGCGACCTGTTTCAGGGCCTCCTCCCGTAGCTTCAAGCACTCCTTCTCCTGCTGCCGCGCGGCAGGCAGGTCGTTCTTCGCCCGGGCCAGCTTCGCCAGCCGGTCGTGCGCCTCGGCCAGGGACGCCAGCCGGTTGGCCGGGTACAGGTAGTCGGTGGTGCCGGCCTGGCTCTTCGGGTTGTCGGTGATCTGCTTGCGGAGTTGGTAGCCCTCGTCGAAGAGTTCCTCGGCCTCGGGCAGCGCGCCGCGCAGCAGGGCGACGTCGCCTCGCCGGGTGAGAACCAGCGCCAGGTTGCCGCGAGCCAGGTCGCTTCCGGGATCGCGGTCCGCGATCTGGCGGGCCAGCTCGGCGGCACGGGTGAAGTACTCCTCCGCCCGGGCCAGGTGCGCGGCCTGCCCGTCCCGGTCGCTCTGGGCCATCTCGGTGAACAGCTCGCCCAGTTGCGTCCAGCCGGACACCTTGCCCCGCTCGACGATCCCGGCCCCCTCGGTCGAGAGCCGCTCGAACCGGTCCACCTGGTCGAGGATATACTTCACCAGCTCCTGCCGCTGCCGGGTCAGGCCCAGGTACTTCAAGTCGGTGGCCAGCTTGCGCATCAGATACCGGACCTGTTCGGCGTTGAGGTCGCTCAGCCGGCGGGCGGCGTCGCGCTCGACCTTGATCGCCGCGTTGGCCGTCACCAGTTCCCCGTTGGCCAGCTCGATGGCCAGCGCCTGACTGGCGATCCGGTCGTTCTTCCCCTTGAGGACGACCGAGTAGACGATCAGGGAGGTCAGCAGGGCAACGGCCAGCCCGGCCGCCATGAACGCCCACTTGGCGATGGTCTTGTTCTTCCGGCACCAGCGGACGAACATCTCGGTGGAGCTGATCGGCCGGGCCAGGATCGGCCGGCCGTCGAGGAACCGGTCCAGGTCGGCGGCCAGTTCGCCAGCGGTGGCGTACCGCTTGGCCGGCTCCTTTTGGAGGCACTTCAGGCAGATCGTCTCCAGGTCGCGCGGCAGGGCGGGCTGGAGTTCGGCCGGGCTGACCGGCTCGTGCGAGCGCACCTGGGCGAGGATCGCGACGACGCTGGGTCCCTGGAACGGCGGCCGGCCGGTCAGCACCTCGTACAGCGTCGCGCCCAGGGCGTACACGTCGGCCAGGTGGGTGACGTCGCGGGTGTGTCCCTCAGCCTGCTCGGGGGCCATGTAGTTCGGAGTGCCCATGACCGCCCCGGTCCGGGTCTGGCCGCCGCTGGCGTCGTTGGCCAGCTTGGCCAGCCCGAAGTCGGTGATCTTGACAGCGGTGAGCCATGAGCGGTGAGCGGTGAGCGAAGACGGCTTGTCCGGCTCACCGCTCACCGCTCGTAGCTCACCGCTCAGCAGCACGTTGGCCGGCTTCAGGTCGCGGTGGATGACGCCCTTCTGGTGGGCGTAGTGCATGGCCCGGGCCAGGGTGCGGGCCAGATCGGCGGCCGGCTGTGGCTCCATCGGTTGCCGGTTGAGCTTCTTGTCCAGCGAGCCGCCGTCCACGTACTCCATGGCGAAGTACTGCAGCCCGTCGTGCTCCCCGATGTCGTACACCTGGACGATGTTCGGGTGGTCCAGCCGGGCGACCGCCAGCGCCTCGGACTTGAACCGGGCGATCTGGCTGGAACTCGCCCGGCCGCCGCCGATCACCATCTTCAGGGCGACGGTCCGGTCCAGCGCGACCTGCCGGGCCTTGTACACCACACCCATGCCGCCCGCGCCCAGTTCGCCGAGGACCTCGTACCCGCCGAGCCGGTTGGTCGGCTGAACGCGACCTCTCGACTCCGATGCGGTCCCGGGCGCCCCGGAGTCGTTGGTGCCGAACGTCCCGGTCGAGCGGGCGGGGTCGGCGGCGG
>DATLIF010000467.1:0-4354 GCA_035539575.1 Fimbriiglobus sp.
GGTGAGCGGTGAGCCAGAGGACGGGTCTTCGCTCACCGCTCACCGCTCGCCGCTCACCGCTGTCAAGGTCACGGACTTCGGCCTCGCCAAGCAGGTTGGCCTGGGCGAGTCGCTGACCCGGACCGGAGTGGCGGTCGGCACGCCGAGCTACATGGCCCCGGAGCAGGCCACCGGCGGCAAGGACGCCACCCCGCAGGCGGACGTGTACTCGCTCGGGGCGATCCTGTACGAGTTGCTCACTGGCCGGCCGCCGTTCCGCGCCGCCACCGCCGCCACGACGCTGCTGCTCGTGTTGGAACAGGAGCCGGTGCCGCCGCGCGACCTCAACCCGGGCGTGCCGCGCGAGCTGGAGATGGTCTGTCTGAAGTGCCTCCAGAAGCCGACGGACCTGCGTTACCCGTCGGCCGCGGCGCTGGCCGCCGACCTGGAGGCGTACCTCGCCGGCGAGCCGATGACCGTCGAACCGGGTAGCCTCGGGTCGTTCGTCTCACGGCTGCTGCGCGAGACGCACCACGCGGCGGTGCTGGAGAACTGGGGCCTGCTGTGGATGCTTCACAGCCTGATGATTTTTCTACTCTGCCTGGTCACGCAGGTGCTGTTCTGGTCCGGGGTGGACTCGCACTGGACGTACCTGGGCGTCTGGAGCGTTTTCCTCCTTACGTGGGGGACGATCTTCTGGCGGCTGCGGCGGCGCGGCGGGCCGGTGCTGTTCGTGGAGCGGCAGATCGCCCATGCCTGGGCGGCCAGTGTCGCCGCCAGCATCGGGCTGTTCTGGATTGAGGTCGCCCAGGGACTGCCGCCGCTGACGCTATCTCCGGTGCTGGCGGTCGTTGCGGGCATGGTCTTCCTGTTCAAGGCCGGGACGCTCTCGGGCCAGTTCTACCTGTACGCCCTGGGGTACTTCGTCACCGCCGTGGTCATGGCCTTTCTGCAGCGGCTCGACCCGGCCTGGAATGTCGGCCACTTGTTGTTCGGTGCCATGTCGGCGGCGTCGTTCTTCTTCCCCGGCCGGCAGTACTACCGCCAGCGCAAGCGAGGCGAAGCAGTCGCCACGGCTTGACGCGACCCGCCAGCCGGCTATCATTCGGTCCGTTGGACTGCGCACGACTGTTCGATCCACCGGAACATCAGCCCTCTCGGTGGTTGCCAATCTCGGCTGTCTGCATGTAGCCACTCCATTCAGCCAACACCCCTGACACGACCCGGACGCATCGTGCGTTCGGGCAAGTGGAGTCCGTTCGTTTCGAACGGGCTTTCCCGATCCGTCGGGATCTGAGCCACCCCGGCGGCACCGCCGCCCCGCGCGGCGGGTCCGGCTCTCGTGAATGTTCGTCTGTCAACTCTGTGGCGGGGTGGTCCCGCCGCGGACCCCGGCCGCCCGGGTCGTGGTTCAGCGTCGCACAGCCCGGTATCCGTTGCGGCGGGAGGCCAACCGCTTCACCCGACTCGACGCGAGGGGCAAGCCAAAGGAGTACGTCGCCGATGACCCCGGCGGGGTCGGGTGGGAGATCGCCAGGGAGGTACTGGCATGCTCAGACTGCGCCATCGGGCGGAAGTGAAACCCCAAACGACGCGCGGGCGGGGAACTCCCCGCCCGCGTCGGTCGAAGACCACGGGGCTACCACTGCCACCGGCCGTACCGGTAGCTGTACTGGCCGGGGCCCCAGCCGGGGTTGGCGTAGTAGAAGCTGTTGTAGCCCGTGCCGTAGAACGGGCTCGCGTAGTTGTAAGCCCGACCGTACCAGTACGGCGAGGAGTAGCCCCAGCCGCGGTACGGCGAACTCCAGTACGGATGGCCCCAGTAGCCGTACATCGGGGTCGCATACGTATACGGAGACCCCCAGCCGTAGCCGTAGGGGTTGCCGAAGCCGATGCTGAACGACACCTGGGCGTCGGCCTTGTCGGGCGTATAGAGCATCCCGCCGAGGGCCAGCGCCCCGGCCAGGACAACGGTTCGCAGTCTCATGTCAAACTCTCCACGCGGTAGGGGGAGGAAATGCCGCTGCCGTCGGCCAAGCGGATCGCCAGGACGACGGCAGCGGTAGAGCAATTTCGACCGTTATCGGAAGATCGCCCGGCCGACTTCCCGACCGATGTAGTTGCCCACCGACCCCCGTACGGTGTTGCCGCCGTAGTACCCGCCATACCCACCGTACCCGCCGCCGTACCAGTTGGGCACGCCGAGGGCACCCTGGACGACGCCGCGCTGGAACCCCGAATCGAAGTTGGCGTTCCCGCCCCAGCCCTGGTTGTAGTACCCGCTGTAGTTCGGGTAGTAGCTGGAGGTGGTGTAGCTCGGGTAGGAGTACCCGCTGCTATACGTCATCGGGTACGAGTAGGTCGTCCCGTAGGTCATCGGGTACGAGTAGGTCGTGCCCGAATAGTAGTTGCTATAGGTCGGATAGTTGTAGGTGCCGGTGGCGTACCCGCCCGGCGTCGTGTAGTAGCTCTGGCCGTAGTTCGGCGTGTAATAGCTCTGGCCATAGCTCGGCGTGTTGTAACTCTGGCCGTAGCTGTACGGCGAATAGTAGCTCGATCCGTTACCGGCGGTCACGGTCCCGACGCCGGGAACGCTGACGCTCACCTGGGCGTGGGCTTGTGACGAAAACCCGATCACGGCCACCGCGGCGGTGACCAACATGTTACGCGGCCTCATGCTGAGTCCTCCTTTATGCCCTGGGAAATGGGCGTGGCGGGAACACACTCCCGATCAGAAGGAGAGAAGGCAACGACCGTGCCGGACGAGAGGATAGGAGGGGAAGAAATAGTCGCCGCGGTGGGGTCCCATTACTCGCTCGAAGGATTGTTCTGGTCGAGGACGAGGCGGCGAAGCAACTCAGTCAGCCCGGTGTGCAGCCGGCTGCGCAGCCCGGGGTCTGCGTTCGCCCACGTTGATTGGTCGGTCGCGGCGAGCTGGCTCAGCGCCTCGATCATCTGCGCACCGGCGTGCCACAGCGCGAGCCGGCCGTCCACGTCGGGGCCGGCGGCCTGAGGCGGTGCCGGGTCCGGCCGCGGCTCCGCGAGCAGGTCGCGGACGGCGTCGAGGAACTTCGGCTGGTTGACCGACGCGAAGGCGATCTCATCCTCATCGCCATCGAAGACACCGGCGAAGAGGTTCTGCTTGGCTTCCAGTGTCCGCAGCACTCGCTCCTCAATCGTGCCCCGTGTGACCAGGTTCACCACCCGGACCGGGCGGCTCTGGCCCATCCGGTGGACTCGCGCGATCCGCTGCTCCAGGACCGCCGGGTTCCAGGGTAACTCCAGGTTCACCACCGTGTCGGCGGTCTGGAGGTTCAGCCCGACTCCGCCGGCGTCGGTGCTCAGGAAGACGCGGCACTCGGGGTCGGACTTGAACCGCTCCAGGACCGCCTTGCGGTCCTTGCCCGGCAGCCCGCCGTGCAGCACCGCGTACCCGACGCCGAGCCGGTCGAGCACCTCCGCGGCCTTGAGGATCATCTGCTCCCACTGGCTGAACGCGACGACCTTGTGGCCCTCCCAGTTCGCCGACCAGCTCCGGAACCAGCTCCGCGAACTCGTCGAGCTTCGGGGAGACGTTGGTCCGCTTGTCGAAGAGGAACGTGCTGTCGCAGAGCATCCGCATGTTGACGACGCAGGCCAGGACGCGCTTGCGGTCGAGGTCGGTCAGGTAGCCCTTGCCCAGCAGCCGGGCCAGCATGGTCCGCTGCTCCTCGTAGGGGGCGCGCTGGGCATCGGTCAGCTCGACGTACACGGTGTTGTCGGTCCGCGCCGGCAACTGGGTCAGCACCTCGGCGCGGGTGCGGCGGAGGAAGATCGGCTCCAGTCGGTCGCGAATCTTGTCGAGGTTGCGGTAGCCGGTCAGGTTGCCCTTCTCGTCGAAGACCCGGTGGTCGTGGAGGAATTGGAACGCCGGCCCGAATCGCCGCTCGTCCACGAACTGCACGATGCTGTAGAGTTCTTCGAGCTTGTTCTCCAGCGGGGTGCCGGTGAGCACCATCGCGTAGCGGCTCTGGAGCTTCTTGACCGCCCGGGAGGTCTTGGACTCCCAGTTCTTGATCCGCTGGGCCTCGTCGAGCACGATCGCGTCCGGCTTCCAGTCGTTGATGGCGTCGCGGTCGCGGACGACCTGCTCGTAGTTGACCAGTCGGTAGAAGGTCGGCTCGGCGTACAGGTCGCGGCGGTCGTCCGGGCTTCCCTCGATCACCTGCACGGCTCGGCGGGTGAACTTCTAGAACTCCGACTCCCACTGGTACTTGACCGACGCCGGCGCGACGACCAGGACCCGCGAGATGCCGCGCTCCCGGGCCAGGAGTTCGACCGCGGCCAGGGTCATGATCGTCTTGCCCAGGCCCATGTCGTCGCCGAGGATGCTGCG
>DATLIF010000468.1:0-25784 GCA_035539575.1 Fimbriiglobus sp.
CCACGGAATCCCTCCCACAGGCCGCGGCCCCAGTCCCAGAGGCACATGACGACCTTGCTCAGGGTGTACCGGGGGGCGTCCAGCAGGAACAGGCCCCCGAAGAGGGCGAGAAGTTTATCCGGCCCCAGCGAGGAGAGCCAGTGGATCCAGATGGTGAGCATGGTAACCCGTCAATTCCCACTCGACCGCCTGATCGCCGGGGAAGCGCAGGCCGCAACGCAGGCACTGGGCCACAGGCCCCAGCTGGGCGTCGCCCCAGTGACAGTCGGCGCAGTGGTGAACCCCCGTCAGGTACTCGTAATCGGCCCCCACGACCAGCCGGCGCGTCCGACACTTGGGGCAGACCAGCTCCTCCCCGGCCTCGAAGTCGCCGACCGGTCCGACGTGGGCGCACGTGAAGTGGTGGATGAACCGATCCGCGGTCACCCGGGCGGAGCCGCAGCCCGAGCACCCGCGGCGGAACGTGGGCAGGCCGTGGCAGGCCGGGCAGAGCTGGATCCGGTCCACGACGTCGGCCCGCAGGACGCCGAGGTCCGCCCACTTCCGAAGCACCGGCTCGGGCCACCCGGGCACCAGCGCCATCGACTCGGGGCGGAACCGGGGGACCAGGTTCTCCGGCCGCACGACCTCTCCGGCGAGGCCGCCGAACGAACTCCCCACCCGAAGTCGGCCGGGGCCCAGGCGCCGCGTGTGGCGCACCTCGACCCCGGCACAGAGGGGCCCGCCCGGCGGCGAATCCTGGAGCACCAGCAGGACCGGCGACCCGGCCGGCATGTCCGCCGGCGAGTCCAGTTCCAGTCCGATCCCCCCGGGGCTGAGGTCCCGGGCCGCCCCGCTCGCCCGACGCTCCCAGTCGGGGGAGCCGTCCGGCAGGACGGGGATGGCGGTCACGCGGTGGGGGGTCGAGCGTCTCGGGACGGCGCGGCGCTCGCCCCGGGTGGTCCGCTCGGCGGCTGCTTCTCCCCGGGCGACGGGGTTGGTCGTCGAGCCGGTCAGGCCGGTGGGCGCCGTCATTTCACCCACCCCTGCCCGACCGCGGGCATCTTGTAGGGGAGCTTCACGACCGCCTCCGGCCGCAGGGACGTCGCGGCGGAATCGCCGCCGGGCTGCAACCAGATGGGCAGCAGCTTCTCCTTCGCCCAGTACTGGCGCTCGATGTGCGGCGGGGGGGCTATGTACTGCTCACCCAGCCGAACCACCTTGCACCGCACCCGCTGGGCGTGCGGCTCGACGATCACCTCGGCCTCGTCGCCCGCCGTCAGGAGGGTGCTGGCGTTCTGGGGCATGTAGAGGACCACCTCCAGGGAGCCGTCCTCCAGCAGCTTCAGGAGCGGCTCGTCGGCCCGGCAGTACTCGCCGGCGTACCGGAGGGTCTTGAGCACCACCCCGTTGGCGGGAGCGTACACCTGGGCCTGCTCCAGCCGCTTCTGGATCTCCGCCAGCTCGGCCTGTGCCGCCTCGATCCGGGCCGTGTTGGGCCGAAGCTGGTCCTCCCCGGCCTCGGCCAGACCGGCCGCCAGGTCCCCGCCCTTGCTCAGCAGGCTCGCGTTCTGGTCCGCACGCTGTTTCAGCTCGGCCAGGCCAGTCTTGAGCTGTTCGATCTTCTCGGTCTGCCCCTTGACCCGGAACTCCAGCTGGGTCCGCTCGCGGTCCGAGATCGCATGTGCCAGCCGCTGGGCACGCCCCAGCTCGGTCCGCAGGTCCTGGAGCAGCGACTGCTCCTGGAGCAGCGCCCCCCACGCCTGGTAGTACTCGGCCGCTGCTTTCTGCGACCGGTTGGTCTCGAACGCGGCCTGCCACCGGAGCTTGGCGGCCATCGCAGTCAGCTCGGCCTGCGTGACCTTGAGCTGGTTGGTGAGCAGGACCTCCCGTTGCCGCAGCTCCACGTTGTCCACCGTCACCAGGAGCTGGCCCTGGTGAACCCGGTCCCCTTCGCGGACGTGGAGGTAGCGAACCACCCCGTCCCAGGGGGGAGGCACCTGGATGGCCCGGCCCTCCACGGTGCCGTGCGCCTGGTAGCGGAAGAAGGAGTCCCACGCGGTGTAGACGGCGAAGCCGCAGACGCCCAGTAGCAACAGCCCCACGAACCAGCGCCCCTTCGGCCGCTTCGGCGCCGGAGGTCGGGGCACCGCCGCGGGTTGCGGGACGGCGATCCGCTGGGGGAACCCAAACGGCGTCTGGGGCGTGCCGACCGGCGTAAGGGGGTAAACGTTGACCTCTGACTGCCCGTTCTTTCCTTTGACTTGCATAGGGGCATCCTCAAGATGTGAACATCTTTGCCTGGGGTGCTAGTTCCGGCAGAGGGGCAGATCAGCCAAGTCCGAACACACCCGATGATTGAAATGACGGACTTCGAAACCCAAAAGGTTGATTGAGGATTCTTTTTTCCACAGAATTCAGGACCGTTTTCGCGCCTGCGTGTTACCTGAGGACCGGGGCATACGATTTGCGGGCGGGTCAACCCCCGGCGATTCCATCGCAGCCCTGGCAACTGTGTAGAGCCACGGGGGCGACCGCCCCGGTCGCAGGATCTGCCCGGTGTGGGACTGCACACCGACGGGGCTGGGCAACATCTACCCTGACCTCAAAGCCTGTTCGCCGACCGCATCGGCGGGGCCGGCTACGGCGTCTGCGTCCCGTTCCACCTGCCGGCCAGATCGTGATACCATGACGTCCGTGGCCAACCCGCCGGCCGGAGGACCGTCATGACCGTCACACTGAAGGAAGCCCAGACCGACCTGGCCGCGCTGATCCACCGGCTGCCGCCGGGCGAGGAACTCGTCATCACCGAGAACGACCGCCCCGTCGCCCGGCTGACCGCCGAGTCGCCGACACCCGGACTGCGGCCCCCTCCAGGGTTGCTGAAAGGGGCCATCATCATCCTCGAAGACGACGACGAGCACTTAAAGGACTTCGAGGAGTACATGAGTTGAGGCTACTCCTCGACACACACGCCCTGGTGTGGTACGTACAGGACGATCCGAAGTTGCCTGCGGCACGGCGGACGGACATCCAGGACGCGACGAACGAGGTGTGGGTTAGCCCAGCGTCGTACTGGGAGATCGCCATCAAGGTTCACACCGGGAAGTGGCAACTGACCCTCCCATACTTGGTGTTCATGGACACAGTTCTCAACGTCTACGGCTTCCGCGTGCTGCCGATCCTGCCGGACCACACTGCCCGGCTGATCGGGCTGCCGGACCACCACCGCGACCCGTTCGACCGCCTGCTGATCGCCCAGGCGATTGCCGAAGGGCTGTCACTCGTCAGCGCCGACGCGATCTTCGACCAGTACGGCATCTCTCGCATCTGGTAGCTCGCCACGTCTGTGGCCCCACTTCCTACAACAGCCGGATACCTCCTTCCGCACCGCGAGGACGCGGGCATGTCCGCCGATCCCTGGTTCCAGACGCTGTTTGCCGACCGCATCGGCGGGGCCGACTCCGGCAAGGGGTGTGGTACAATCCCGGTAGTGCGGAGGGCATTTCCATGAGCACGGTGATCATCGACGGGCCGACCCGGGACAAGTTGCTGGCGGCCGGCGGCACCGCCGAGTTGCAGGACGAGGCCGGCAACCCGATCGGCAAGTTCGTCAAGTACACACAGGTCGGGCCCTACCTCGTCGAGGGCGAGTGGCCCTCCGACGAGGAACTCGACCGGCGGCTCCGCGAGGGGAAACGCATCCCGGCGGCCGAGGTCGAAGCCCGGCTGCGAAAGCTGCGGGATGCCCTCCAATGAACGTCGAATGGGAAGAGGATACCCTCGACCGGCTCGCCGACATCTACACCGCGGCCGATCCCGCCGACCGGGACGCGATCGCGGTCGGCGTCGAGCAGATCAACGCCCAACTCGCCACCGACCCCTGGAACCTGGGCGAGTCCCGGGAGCCGGGCCGGCGGGTGTGGTTCGCCCACCCGTTGGTCATCGTGTTCTCCCTTCTGCCCGGTGGCGGAGTCGTCGTTTACCACGTCGCCCGGTTGAAAGGCCGTCCCCCGACTGGGTGACCGGCCGCGGCCCGTGGGCTTTCTCGTCTCCCCGCGATAAAACAGCCGGACTTCCTACCCCGACGGAGTTCCGGCATGTCCGCCGACCCCTGGTTCCAGACGCTGTTCGCCGACCGCATCGGCGGAGCCGACTACGGCAAGGGGACCGCGATCTACAAATTCGAGAAGATCAAGCGCGCCAAGCGGCAGGCCCTCGCCGACCACCCCAACCGCAAGCTCCTCGACTTCGGCATCGGCGAGAACGACGAGATGGCCGCACCCGTCGTCCGCGAGACGCTCAAGAGCGAGGTCGATAAGCCCGAGAACCGCGGCTACGCGGACAACGGCATCGCCGCGTTCAAGGAGGCAGCCGCCGCATTCATGAGGCGGCAGTTCGGCGTCACCCTCGACCCGGTGACGGAGGTGTGTCACTGCATCGGGTCGAAGCCGGCCTACGCCATGCTCCCGGCCTGCTTCATCAACCCCGGCGACGTCACACTGATGACCGTCCCCGGCTACCCGGTCGCCGGCACCTACACCCGCTACTACGGCGGCGAGGTCCACCGGCTGCCGCTCACCGCCTCCAACGGCTTCTACCCGGACCTCGACGGCATCCCCGCGGACGTCAAGAAGCGGGCCAAGCTGCTCGTCCTCAACTACCCGAACAGCCCGACCGGGGCGGTCGCCACGACCGACTTCTACAAGCGGGTCATCGACTGGGCGTTGACCAACAAGGTCGTGGTCGTGCAGGACGCGGCGCACATCCTGCTGACGTACCAGGGCGAGCCGCTGAGCTTCCTCCAGGTGGACGGCGCGCGGGAGGTCGGCGTCGAGGTGCATTCCATGTCGAAGGGGTTCGACATGATCGGCTGGCGGATGGGCTGGGTGTGCGGCCACCCGAAGCTCGTCCAGGCTTACGCTGATGTCAAGGACAACAGCGACTCCGGCCAGTTCATGGCGGTGCAGCAGGCCGCCGCCGAGGCGCTGCGACACCCGGAGATCCCCGAGCGCATCCGGGCGAAGTACCGCCGCCGGCTGGAGAAGTTGGTCGCGGCGCTGACGCAGGTCGGGTTCCGGTGCGCGATGCCGGGCGGGACGTACTTCCTGTACGCGAACGCCCCGGTCGCGGCCGGGGACCGGTCGTTCGCCAGCGCGGAGGAGGCGTCGCAGTTCCTGATCCGCGAGCAGTCGGTCTGCTGCGTGCCCTGGGACGACGCCGGGCCGTACCTGCGGTTCTCGGTGACGTACATCGCGAAGGACGAGGCGGAGGAGGACGCCCTCATGGCCGAGACGGTCCAGCGGCTGAAGGGGCTGAACCTGCGGTTCTGATGCCGGCCCGGCTTCACCGAGATTTCATCGCCGCCCTTGCCCCACGCCGTATTCCATCTTCATGACGACGTCCGACACCCGCCTGCGCCGCTGGCAGGCCGTCACCGTCGCGACCCTGTTCACCGGGTACGCCGGATACTACGTCTGCCGGTCGGTCCTGCCGGTCGCGTCGAACCAGATGATCGCCGACCCGGCGCTGGGCCTCGACAAGGTCGGGTACGGCCGGCTCGTGGCGGTCGGCATCTACGTGTACGTCGTCGGCAAGCTGTGCAACGGTGTCCTGACCGAGTACGTCGGCGGGCGGGTCGCGTTCCTGGCCGGGATGGTCCTGTCGGCGGCGTGCGTCGCGGCGTTCGGGCTGGCCGGCGGACTGACGGCGTTCCTGGTGCTGTGGGCGGCCAACCGGTTCGTCCAGTCGGCTGGGTGGGTGGCGCTGGTGCAGATCACCGGGCGGTGGTTCCGGCCGGGGTCGCTGGCCACCGTCATGGGGGTGCTGTGCCTGAGCTACCTGTTCGGCGACGCGCTGGCCCGACTTTATCTCGGGGCGTTCGCGCGCGTCGGAGTCGGGTGGCGGGAGCTGTTCTTCATCGCCGCCGGCACGGTCGCGGTACTCGCCCTGGTCGGGTCGGTCGCGCTGCGCAGCAGCCCGAAGGCGCTCGGCCTGCCGGAGCCGCCGCCCCCGCCGGGGAACGTGTTCGGGGACGGCGCGTCGGGTGACAGCCGGCTGCCACTGGGCCGGCTGCTGCGGCCGCTGCTGGCCAGCCCGATGTTCTGGCTGGTCTGCCTGATGAACGCCGGGCTGACCGCCGTGCGCGAGACGTTCAACGCCTGGACGCCGCTGTACCTGGAGCAGGGGGTCGGCCTGTCGGGGAACGTCTAGGGTCTGCTGTCGTTCGTCTTCCCGTTCGCCGGGGCGGTGGCGTCGCTGGCCGCCGGGTGGGGGGCGGACCGGCTCGGCGGGCGATACGGCCGTCTGCTGGTGCCGCTGATGGCCCTGACCACGGCCGCGCTGGGGTGGTTCGCCACCGCCGACCTGCAAGGCAACGCGCCGCTGGCGCTGGGGCTGATCGCGGCCGTGGCGCTGTTCGTCATGGGGCCGTACACATTCTGCTCTGGGGTGCTGGCGTTGAACCTCGGCGGCAAGCAGGCCGCGGCCGCCTCTGCCGGGCTGATCGACGCGGCCGGCTACGTCCTCGGCGCGATCATCGCCGGCGAGTTGGCTGGGCACCTGGTCGAGGCGCACGGGTTCACGCCGCTGTGGCGGGTGCTGTTCGTCGTGTCGGCCGTCACCCTGGTCGTGGCCGTCGTCTACTGGGTGGCCGAGGAGCGCCGGCGCTGATTGCCGTTGCCAGACCCCTCGACCGGCCGGACAATCCCCGCATGAGTCGAGACGCTGACCTGCGACGCATCCTGGACTGCGGCATTGTGGCCGTGGTCCGCGCCCCGGAGCCGACCGGGCTGGTGGAGGTGGTGCGGGCACTGGCCGACGGCGGGGTAACAGTCGCGGAGGTGACGTTCACCGTCCCCGGCGCCACGGAAGTCATCCGCGAGGCGCGCCGGCAACTCGGCGACCGCGTGCTGCTCGGGGCCGGGACGGTGCTGGACCCCGAGACGGCCCGGACGGCGCTGCTGGCCGGGGCCGAGTTCGTCGTCGCCCCCACGGTCAACCCGGACGTGATCCGCCTGTGTCGGCGGTACGACCGTGTGGTGATGCCCGGCGCGTTCACGCCGACGGAGATCCTCGCAGCGTGGGAGGCCGGGGCGGACGTGGTGAAGGTCTTCCCGGCGGACGTGCTCGGCCCGGTGTTCTTCCGGGCGATGCGGGGTCCGCTGCCCCAGGTGCGGCTGATGCCGACCGGCGGCGTGGACCTGACGACCGCCTCAGAGTTCCTGACTGCGGGCGCGGTCTGCCTGGGCGTCGGCAGTCAACTCGTGGACCCGAAGGCGGTCGCGGCGCGGCAGTTCGACCGGATCACGGAACTGGCGCGACAGTACACCAACATCATCACACAAACACGCGCCCAAAGCCCACCCGTGGCAACGGGTGGGCGTGGATAACCCATGCCCGATGTCATCACCTTCGGCGAGGCGATGGTCCGGCTCGCCCCGCCGCACTTCCAGCGGCTGGAGCAGGCCCGCACCCTGGACGTGGAGATCGGCGGCGCCGAACTCAACACCGCCGTCGGCCTCGCCCGGCTGGGCCGGTCGGCGGCGTGGGTGTCGCGGCTGCCGGACAACCCGCTCGGGCGGCTGGTCGCCAACCGCGCCCGCGAGGCCGGGGTGAGCGACGAGTACGTCCAATACACCGACGGCGGCCGCTGCGGCGTGTACTTCCTGGAGTTCGGTGCGTCGCCCCGCGCCAGCGGCATCCTCTACGACCGCAAGGACTCGTCGATCGCGCGAGTCTCCCCCGGCACGTTCAACTGGCCGACGATCTTCCGCGGGGCGCGGTGGTTCCACGTCACCGGCATCACCGCGGCGCTGAGCCAGGGGGCCGCGGACGCGACCGCCGAGGCGCTGACCGCGGCGAAGGCCGCCGGGCTGGGCACCAGCATCGACCTGAACTACCGCAGCAAGCTCTGGAGCCAGGAGGACGCCGGCCGGGTGATGGCCGGGCTGCTCGACCGCTGCGATGTGCTGATCGCCAGCGAACCCGACGCGGAGCAACTCTTCGGCGTCACCGGCGGCGACTTCTCCGAGGTGGCGGCGAAGCTGATCGAACGCTTCGGCCTGAAGGCGGTGGCCGGGGTGAAGCGCGAGACGCCGCTGGTCTGGCGGAACCGCTTCGGCGCGGTCGGCTTCACCGGCGGGCAACTGCACGAAACGCCGTGGTACGAGGTGGAGATCGTGGACCGCCTCGGGGCCGGTGATGCCCTGGCGAGCGGGTTGATCCACGGATTGCTCGACGGCGACTTTCAAAAGGGGCTGGAGTACGGCGCCGCGATGGGGGCGCTGAAGCACACGATCCCCGGCGACCTGCCCTGGATCACGAAGGACGAGGTCGAGGCGGTGTTGGGCGGTCAGGGGTTGCGAATCCGCCGCTGACGGTTAGCCGAACGCGAGAGCTGGCCATGTCAACAGACTTCTGGCTGAGCCGCGACGAGGTGCGGGAGTTGGATCGCCGCGCAATTGAGGAGTACGGCGTCCCCGGCATCGTGCTGATGGAGAACGCCGGCCGTGGCTGCGCCGAGCTGCTGATGCGGCTGAACCCGGAGCGGAAGCTGACGGCGATCCTCTGCGGCCCCGGCAACAACGGCGGCGACGGGTTCGTGATCGCCCGGCATCTGGACAACCACGGGTGGCCGGTGAGCATCCGACTGTTCGCCAGCCGGACGGGACTTCCCACGGATGCCGCCACCAACTTCCAGGCGATCCAGCGCGGTGGGATTGATTGGCTCCCCTGCTCGTTCGAGCCGGGCATGAGCGTTAACGTTGCCGTCCAGATGGCTGATTCGTTCGCCCGCCCGACGTGGCTCGTTGATGCCCTGTTCGGCACTGGCCTGAGCCGCCCTCTCGGCCCGCCGTTCGATGAGATCGTCGCCCAGATCAACGCCTCCCGCAACCCGATCCTCGCGGTGGACATCCCGTCTGGGCTGGACTGCGACACCGGCGAACCGCTCGGGCCGACGGTCCGCGCCACCCACACGGCCACGTTCGTCGCCCATAAGAAAGGCTTCCTCAACCCGAAGGCC
Source organism: Fimbriiglobus sp. (assembly GCA_035539575.1). Lineage (GTDB taxonomy): Bacteria > Planctomycetota > Planctomycetia > Gemmatales > Gemmataceae > DASSAT01. Next base: position 9,005 of record DATLIF010000468.1, read on the forward strand.
CGCGAGTGGACCGGCGAGGTCCACGTCATCGACATCGGCGCGCCGCGGAAGCTGGTGGACGAGTACAGACAGCGCAGGGCGAGCCTCGAACACCCGGCTCGCCAGGCTAACGCTCGGAGCTTGCCGGGAGACCCCGCATGGACGCACTCCAGTTCCTCGACCGCGCCGCGAAATCTAAGCGCCAGCCGGTCTACGTCCTCTCCGGCGACGAGGACTTCCTCAAGCGCCGCTGCCGCGACGCGATCATCGCCCTGACCGTCGGCGACGCCGACCCGACGTTCGCCGTCTCCGTATACCCCGGCGACAAGCTCGACTTCTCCACCGTCCGCAACGACCTCGATACCCTGCCGTTCCTCAGCCCGGCCCGCGTGGTGATCGTCGAGCAGGCCGACCTGTTCGTCACCGAGCACCGCCCGGCCCTGGAGCGGTACGTCGAGAACCCCAGCAAGGTCGGCGTGCTGGTCCTGGACGTGAAGTCGTTCCCAGAGACGACGAAGCTCGCGAAGGCCCTACCGGACGCAGCCAAGATCAAGTGCGAGGCGCCGAAGTACAAGGTCGCCGAGTGGTGCGTCGGCTGGGCGAAGGCGCAGCACAACAAGAAGCTGCCGGCCGACGCGGCAGAACTGCTGGTGGAGCTGGTCGGCCCTCACCTGGGGCTTCTGGACCAGGAACTGGAAAAGCTGGCGGTCGCGGCCGGCACCGCCCCGGCAATCACCGCGGACCAGGTGAACCAACTGGTCGGCCGCAGCCGGGAGGCGGACGTGTTCCGCATCATGAACGCGGTCGGCGAGGGGAAGCCGGGCGAGGCACTGGCGGTGTTGGGTCAGTTGATCGAAGAAGGGCAGGACCCGCTGGCGATCCTCGGGCCGCTGACGTACCAGCTCCGCAAGCTGGCGACGGTCGGCCGGCTGATCGTTCAGGGCCAGTCGCTCGGACCGGCGATGGACGCGGCGGGGGTGCCCCGGTGGCCGAAGATCCGCGAAGGGACCGAGCGGCAACTCCGCCACCTCGGCCGCGGCCGGCTGGCGCAGATCCCCGAGTGGCTGGTGGAGATCAACCTGGGCCTGAAGGGCGGCAACCCGTTGCCGGGCCGGCTGCAACTGGAGCGGCTGATCGTGAAGCTGGCCCGCCCGCGGATGGCTTCGCAGGGTCAGTAGCTCCGATTGCCGGCGTGCCGCATCGGGCGTGCGACCAGGCCCCCAGCACCGGGGTGAGCAGAACATGAGTCAAGAGTCACACAATGCCGCCTTGTCCGGCGATCAGCCCGGCCAGGTAGTTCACGGGGTCTGCCTTTCCCTTCGCGGCCTCAGCGAGTGTGGCGTAATCCTTTGTCCTGCGAGCCAGTTCCGTCACGCCGGGGCAGCTCAACTGCCGCTCGTCCGCGTCGGCCAGATACTGCCGGGCCACTTCCAGCGCCTCCGGCAGACGATCGACCTTCAGGAGCAGGTTGACCAGCACCTCGGCCGGGAACTGGTAGCCCTCGGCCGCGAACCGTTCCGTCTTCGCCCGGAATTGGGCCAACCCCGCCTCGACGTTATGCCCGGCCAGGACGTCCAGGTACACCTGGTAATCGGCGTAGGTCTCGTCGAACGGCGGGTCGTTGTCGCCGCGAAGACCCGGGGAGAGCTTCGCGCCGTAGGCACACAGCCCGCGTGCCAGGTCCAGTTCCGGTCCCGGCGGCAGGTGTAACGCCATCTGCACCACCGACGATAGGTGCGACACGTCGATGTGATACAGGTCCTCGCCCAGCAATTCGTCGCGGAGCAACTCCGGGACGGTATCGCCCGAGGCGTCCAGGCCGCGGGACCGCAGGTCGTTGCGGAGCCGTTCGACGAGTTGGTCGTGCAGCGCCCGGACCAGGCGTTTTACACAGTACTCGCGCAAAGCGGGGTTCTGGTTCAGGTCGGCCGAATGGACCATCGTGATCGCCGAGCAAACCCCATGACGGTCAAGGATAACGTCGAAGCCTTTCTCGGGGAGAACGCCCTGTTGCCAGGCGACCTCGACGACGGGGTAGGTGTCATCTTCCGGGCCGGGGTTGTACCTCGCCAGGGCCTGCTTGATCGGCTCCGGCTCGCCGAGCATGCGGAAGTACATCCAGGCGCGGGGGATGTCGCCGCGGTCGAGGAACAGGCCGCCGACCTCGCGGCCGGCGTCGCGGATGGCCGTCTCGTAGGCGTCGTGCGTCTCGGGCGGCATGTCGGCGGACGGGCCGGTCGGGAAGGGCGGTGCGCCCAGTTCGACCCGCTTGCGCATCAGACGGGCGTAGAAGAGGTTCGGCAGGTCGCCGGCGGCGCGCAGTTCGTCGCACAGGGCGTCGATGGCGGCGAGCGGCCCGGCCGAGTCCAGCACGGCGCGGAGGCGGTCGAACGCGGCGGGGTCCAGCGTCGGGGCGGGCGGAGCGTCGGTGGTGTCCATGCGGACATGGTATCAAGAAGCCCGGGAGCGGCTGGACCGGAGAGGCCTTTCCAGAGGTCGTGTGACGGGCGCCGAAAAACGGCGTGTCGCCGTGCGTCTTGAGAGCCCCGCGGCGATATGGGAGGTGAGGAGGGACTGGCTCGCTATGGGTACTACGCCCAAAGAGGTCATGGACATCGCCCGCAACCTCGACGTCCTCAATGGCGCACTTGCCCGATTGAGATCACCGACGAGCCGCGGGGTTGATCCCAGCGGCTCATTACCTGGGGGAACACATGCTGAAGCAGGGTGCCGTCGGTAATGGGGTCGCTGCGGTGCAGTTCGCCTTGAACCGTGCAGCGCGCGGTGCGCCCGATTGGACCAAGCCCGCCCTGGTGTGCGACGGGATCTTCGGTCCCCTGACGCTGGCTCGCGTGTTGGATCACCAGAAACGCGAGAACCTGGTGCCCGATGGCATCGTGGGCCCGCTCACACTTGACACGCTGTTCACCAAGGTTTCGCTGCGCAGTACGGTGCAGATCACCCGGACCGATGTGGAACCGACGAGTCACAAGCCCTCCGGCTCCATGCCGCCGTCCATGGCACTGCACGCTGCCCAGCCGATACTTCGAAGGCCCGCTCCGTTGCGGCTCGACCCCCCAGGACCTCGACCGCTACGCACTTACCCGGATCTGTCGACCTGGCTCAGCCCCTCACTGGCCGAGTTGGCTCGTCAGCAGCAGGCGTTCCGCACCTGGTTGGAGAAGCCGCCTCCCAAGCCGCCGCTGCCGGCGCCACTGCCATACTCTCCGCGCATCCCATGGGACCAGGTGTTCGCTCAATACACGTGGGTGTTCCCTTCGCCGAAGAAGGAGGTGGTGGTACCCGGACCGCCCGCGCCGGCTGCGCAGCGCAGCGTTCTCGTGGACAGGTCGGGCCTGGAACTGACGACGCGGATCGAAACCGAGGTCAAGTTCCAGCGGAGACAAGTCAAGTACAAATGGTTCGAGCTGGAAGTCGAATTCGAGGCGACGCTGCCGAAAAGCAGGTTCGGAGAACTCAAGGCTTCCCGAAGCTTAGCGGTGTCACGGGACCACCAGGGCGTTGGCTACGAGGCAAAGAGCACGCTTTCGCTGACGCAAGCGAAGCGGAAACTGTGGGATTCGGATCGCACATGGCTCAGTGCCGGCGTCCTCGAAATGTCGGCCGAAATTGCCGCCGCGATCGTACTGGAGAGCGCGATCCTGGCGGCCGAGGTCGAAGTGCAGCAAAAAGCCGCGCTGGAGGTTTCCGTGATCCGTCGGGCGCACGAGACAGGGCTGACCCTGGGCATCGGCATCGGCACCGGCGCTACGGGTCGGGTGCCGATCTTGGTGATGCGTCCGGGCAGAGATCCGGAAGAGGAGAAGGTTTCAGTCATGCCGTTCTTCTTGGGCAACCTGTACCTACTCTGGCGCTACTGATGGGCACGGCCGCACTGGGCGCACCATTGCCGGAAAGCTGAAAAGGGGTCGAGGCTGGCCCGGTCCCGTCGACTCGACAGCTGGTTCGCCATGACGCCCGGGACGTGGTGCGGGTCTCAGATTGGTGTGACCGTTGTGCCTTTGTGGTGAATGCCCTCGGTCGGCCGGCGAGATCACGAGGAAACGGAGGACAGCTCAGCAGTCCATGGGCTTGCGTCCAATGCCCGGAACGGCTATACCCCCCGGCCCCCGAGTCTGTCGGTCGCAAGGAGGCGCCGCATGCCGACCCGGTTCGTTACCCCGGCCGCGCTCGTCGTCCTGGCCGCCGTCCTGGTCGCGCTGGCCCCGGCCCAGGAGGCGCGGTCGATCTACCGCGACGGGTTCGCCGGCCGCGACCCGTCGTTCGTCCGCGGCGACGCCAACGTGAAGTTCGAGGAGAAGGACCACAAGATCTCCACCGAGCACGGCAAGTCCGGCGTCACCTCCGAGTTCATCAAGATCGAGTCCACGCCGCCGGCCGGGGCCGCGGAGGCCCAGTTCGTCCACTACTACTACGAGACGCCGCCGGCCCCGATCACCGACCGGCTGACGGCCGGCGTATGGGTCAAGGCGTTCCGCCCCGGCGTCCAGGTCAAGGCCCGGGTCGTCTTCCCGAAGGAGAAGGACCCGCGCAACCCCGACGCCCCGCTGACCACGCTCATCGCCGGAAAGACTTACGAGCGGGTCCGGCTTTGGGACTCGCTGGGGTTCGGCAACGTCGCGGAGGCGCTCAAGAAGCAACTGCCGGTACTGCACGCGCGGCTCGGCCGGGCGGTGGACCCGACTGATGCGTACATCGACCGGATCGTGCTCAACGTCCACGCCGGCCCCGGCGTCACCGAGGTGTGGGTGGATGACCTGGAGATCGGCCCGGTCCGCACCGACGTGGCCCCGCCGCAGCCGGGCCGGCAGGCCCCCGGCGCGCCGGCGTCCCGGCCCAAGGCCAAGGGGCGCAAGGTCGAGTTCGACGGACAAATTCTGGTCGAGGGCGACGACGGCGTGATGGAGCCGTTCTTCATGCTCGCCATCCGGCACAGCAACACGCCGTTGAAGACACTCCGGGACGCCCGGTTCAACACCGTGTGGTTCCCCAACGACGTGCCGCAGCCGACCGTCGATGAGGCGGTCCGTCACGGGTTCTGGGTGGTGCCATCGCTGCCTCTGTCGGCCGGCGAGTGGGCCGCCCGCCAGCCGAAGCGGCCCGAACCGGAGGTGCTGGAGCAAGAGGCCGACCGGCTCGCAGCTTACCTGCGGAAGTTCCTGGCGGGGGACGCGGTGCTGATGTGGGACCTGGGCGGCGGTCGCACGGCGGAGGACGTGGCCCGGGTGCGGCAGGCGTCGGACCACCTGCGGAGCTGGGACCCGCGGCGGCCCAAGGCGGTGGACCTGTGGGACGGGTTCGGCACCTACGCGGCCTACACCGACGCCATCGGCGCCCACCGGTGGCCGCTGTTCAGTGGGCTGGAACTGGTCTACTACCGGGAGTGGCTGGCCCAGCGCCGCGCCCTGATCCCGCCCGGGAAAATGACCTGGACGTGGGTGCAGACCCACCTGCCGTCCTGGCTGGCCGAGATGGTCTGCGGCCAGCCGGACCCGCCATCGATCGCCGAGCCGGTCGGCCCGCACCCGGAGCAGATCCGCATCCTGACGTACCTGAGCCTCGCCGCCGGGCACAAGGGGCTGGGCTTCTGGTCGGACAAGTACCTCGACAACCTGACACACGGCCGCGACCGGATGCTGGAGCTGGCGCTCCTGAACACCGAGATCGACATGCTCAAGCCGGTGCTGTTCGCGGCCGAAAGTCCAGCTCGGTGGATCGGCACCAGCGACCCGAACGTGCAGGCGGCGGTGCTGGCCGGTCCGCGGGAGACGCTGGTGCTGCCGGTGTGGCTGGGGTACGGCTCGCAGTACACGCCGTCCCAGGCGGCCATCCCGGCCCTGAGCGTGACGGTGCCGAACATCCCGGACGGGGCGACGCCGTGGCTGGTCACGCCGGCGGGCATCACCGAGATCAAGGCGGTGGAACGGGTCCACGGCGGGACGCGGATCCTGCTGACCGAGTTCGACACGACCGCGGCGGTGGTGTTCACCAGCGACCTCGGGCCGCTGGGCAAGATCGTCCGCTGGCAGGACCACGTCCGGTGCGTCGCGCCCCTCGTGTCCCGGTACGCACAGCAGCAGGCAATCGAGCAGTTCCAGAAGGCCAGGCGCACGCACGAGCGGATTCTGGAGGCCGGCGGCCCGGACCTGCCGGACAATCAGGCGGCCGAGCTGTTCCACCGGGCCGAGGTCTACATTCGCCAGGCGAAGATCTACGCCGACAACAACCAGTACGAGGTGGCCTACCGCGAGGCCCGGCGTGCGCTGCGGCCCCTGCGGGTGCTGATGCGGGCGCACTGGGCCAAGGCGATCGAGACGCTCGACACGCCGACGGCGGCGCCATTCGCGGTCAGCTTCTACACGCTGCCGGAGCACTGGAAGATGGCCCACGAGGTGCGGGCCAGCCGCCCGGCGGGCAACGGCTTCGCCAACGGCGGCTTCGAGCTGTCGAAGCCGGCCCCGGACGGCGGGGCGGACGTGTCGTCCCTGCCGGGGTGGAAGGTCCGCAAGCTGATCCTGGCGTCGGAGTCGGCGGTCGGCACGGCGGCGATCGTCAATGTCAAGGACCCGATCCCGGACGTGCCGCCCACCCCGCCCGACCTGGGCGTCGCCCGGTATGGGGCTCATCGGGTGGCCGAGCAGCCGGTGGACTTCCGCCAGCCGGAGTTCGGGCGGCACTGCCTGGTCCTGGCCATCGCAGCCAAGGCGGAGAAGGACCGGCAGGGCCAGCCGCTGCCGGAGCCGCAGGCGCTGGAGCGGGCGGTGCTGGCGGTGGACAGCCCGGCGGCGGACTTCGCGCCGGGATCCCTGGTGCGGGTGAGCTTCTGGGTGAAGGTGCCGGGCGCGCTGCGGGCGACGGCCGACGGGCTGGTGGTGTTCGACACGGCCGGCGGTGAGCCGCTGGGGGTGCGGGTGATGCACACTGTTCCGCCCGGCAAGGCGGCCGGGGAGTGGAAGCAGTATCACCTGTATCGCCGGGTGCCGCCGAGCGGCAAGGTGGCGATGACTTTCGCGCTGACCGGGTTCGGGACGGCGTACATCGACGACGTGCGGATGGAGCCGCTGGCCCCGTTCACGCCGGTCGCGGCGGCGGACGGCCCGCCGGCGGCCCGGACGGCCAGCCCGACCGGAGCGGTCCGCCCCGCAGCCGCGACAGTGCCCGCGGCCGGGCCGACCACGGTGCGGCCAGCGGCGTACCAGCGGTAGGGCGGGTCAAGCGAGTCCTCGAGCGCCGGGGTTGGAGTCCCGGCTTCTGCCGGTTCGGACCCTGGCACCGGCTGAAGCCGGGGCTCCAACCCCGGCACCGACCTACCCTACTTGACCTTCACCTTGAACGGCGCGCTGGTCAGCTTCACCTGTCCAAATCCGTCCTGCTCCTTGGCTCCTTCCGGGATCGGTTGCACGCCGGTCTTGAACGTCGCCACCAGCGTGTATTCGCCGGGCTTCGTCCAGTACGAGTAGTTCGACTGGCCCCGAAAGCCGCTGGTCAGCGACTTCACCGGGATCTCGAGCGACTTGCCGGGCGCCACCTCGACCGCCTCCGGGATGCGGAACTCCCGGGTGAACGCCAGCCGCGGCTCCAGGTTGACCGCCCCCTCGCCCTTCAACTCCAGCGTCAGCACCACCGGGTCACCCTTGGCCCAGACCTGGAGCAGCTTGTCGCCGGTGTTTTTGACCACCACCTTGAGCGCGACCTCCGGCGGCTTCGGCAGCCGTTCGCCCGCCTCGGCCGCCCGCTTCAACTCCTCGGCCGACAGACCTTCGCGCGGCGGGTAGTTCGCCTTTTCGCTGGTGATCGCCAGCTCCAGCTTCACTCCCTTGGGGTCGGATTTCGGCCCCGAGTCGTCATCCGCCGCGGCCGGGGCGGTCATCGCCAGGGTCAGGCTCAGCACGATCGTTCGCATCGGAACCTCCGTTCGGGCGACCATCCTTCCGACGGGCGGCGCGGTCAGCCGGTTTTGCCGGGGCTGGCGCGTGACAAACCTGTTACCGGCCACTGGCCGGCCGCTGTTTCTTGTAAGCTCCCCCCGCGCCCTTTATATTCCCTAGGGAGGAGCGTTTGGCCCACCCGTACCGATCATCCCTCGCACCCCGGGCGGCGGAATGGACGAACTGCGGCACGAGTGCGGCATCGCCGCGGTTTATTACTTCGACCCGAAACAGAAATCGGCGGTGTGGACCGGCGACCCGGACCAGGTCCACCGGCTCATCCCGCGGATGCTCCTGGACTTGCAGAACCGCGGCCAACTCTCGGCCGGCTTCACGTCTTACAACCCCGACCGCGACCAGCTTCTGGACACGTACAAGGAGATCGGCACGGTCTCCGAGGCGTTCCGGATGAGCCAGGCCAACAAGTTCGAGTCGATCCTGGACGAACACTCCGGGTCGGCGGCGATCGGCCACGTCCGGTACGCCACCTGCGGCCCGACCGGGCGCAGCTACGCCCAGCCGTTCGAGCGGCGCCACGGCTGTCGGTGGAAGTGGTTCGGGTTCGCGTTCAACGGCAACCTGGCCAACTTCCAGGAACTGCGGGCGGAGTTGCTCTCGCTGAGTGAATATCACCTCACGCGGGACAACGACACGGAAGTGATCATGCACTTCCTGGCGCACGAGCTGCGCGGCGACGTGCGGCCGGACCTGGTTGAGGTGTTTCGCGGGCTGAGCAAGAAGTTCGACGGGGCGTACAACCTGACGTTTCTGAACGCGGCAGGCGAGTTGATCGTGCTGCGCGACCCACTGGGCCTGCGGCCACTGTGCTACGCGACCGATGGCGGCGTGTTCGCCGCGGCCAGCGAGAGCGTGGCCCTGCAAAATCTTGGCTTCCGCGACATCAAGTCTCTGCCGCCGGGGCACCTGATCCACGTCCGGCCGGGGGAGTGCAAGGTCCACCAGTTCGCCGAGCCGCGGACGCCGAAGCACTGCTTCTTCGAGTGGATCTACTTCGCCAACGTGGCCAGCACACTGGACGACCGCAGCGTCTACCTGTCGCGGACTGCGCTGGGCAAGGAACTGGCGAAGCTCGAACGGGAGATGAACCTGTTCGACTACAAGGACGGCAACACCATCGTGGTGCCGGTCCCGGACACGGGCAAGGCGGCGGCCGACGGCATGGCCTACGAGCTGGGAATCCCGTCGGCCGAGGGGCTGATGCGCAACCGGTATGTCGGGCGGACGTTCATCGAGGCGGCCAACCGGGCCGAGCGGGTGCGGCTGAAGTTCACGCCGCTGAAGGAGGTGCTGGCCGGCAAGCGGGTGCTCCTGGTCGAGGACTCGATCGTCCGCAGTACGACGCTCAACAACCTGTTGAGCTTCATCAAGGAGCAGGGCGGTGCGAAGGAGGTCCACGTCCGGGTGGCGTGCCCGCCGATCGTGGCCCCGTGCTTCTACGGCATCGACATGTCCACGGTGAAGGAACTCTTCGCCCCGAAGTACATGACCGGCCCGACGCCGACCCGCGAGGAGCAGGCGCGGATGGCCCGCGACCTGGGGGCGGACAGCCTGGCGTACCTTCCACTCGATGCGCTGGCGCGGTGCGTGAACCTGCCGGAAGACCGCCTTTGCCGGGCGTGCGTGACCGGCCAGTACCCGACGCAGGCCGGCGAACGGCGCTACCAGCTCGAACTCCGCAAGCCGGGCGAGGACGCCGGCGGCAGGGAACCGTGCCGGGTCGCACAGCCGGCCGCGGTGGGCGGGTAGTGCCTGGCGAACGGCCGGTGTCAGCCGGCTGGTGAAGTCCGCCTGCACCACCAGCCGGCTGACGCCGGCCGTTCGCCTGCGATGAGCCTTGTTCCCGCACCGAGACACATCTCTTCGCCCCCCCGCTTGACCTGTCGTACAATCGGCTCCCAAGACCCCTGTGGAGCCGTACCGTGCCCGACGACAACCAGTTCATCGCGTACCAGATCTACGAGCACGTCACGGTCGGGTTGCACCCGGCCCCGGTGGACCGCGACTGGATGGACTCCGCGCACCAGCGGCACCCGTACCGGTGCCTGCCGCTGAACATCGCCAACCAGAACGGTTGGGTGATGACCAGCCCGACCAGCTTCAGCGTGTACTGGTACGGCGGCCCGGCCCCGTCGGACCTGGAGGTGCGGTTCGACGGCCCGCCGGACCCCGGCATCTCCAGCCACTTCGGCAGCGGGGTGCTGACGTTCTCCGTGCCGTATCTGTTCCGCACGCCGACGGGCATCAACCTGTGGGCCAAGGGGCCGGCCAACTGGATCAAGGACGGCATCCAGCCACTGGAGGGGGTGATCGAGACGGACTGGGCGTCGTCCACGTTCACCATGAACTGGAAGCTGACGCGGCCGTTCGAGTGGGTACGGTTCGAGCACGGCGAGCCGTTCTGCATGCTGGTTCCGGTCCCGCGCGGGTTTGCCGAGGGGCTGGTCCCGCGGCTGGCGCTGCTGACCGAGAATCCCGAGCTGCACGAGAAGTACCTGGCGTGGGAGGCCGGTCGGCGCGGGTTCCTCCAGGGGCTGCGGTCCAACGACCCGGAGACGGTCAAGCGCGGCTGGCAGAAGGACTACTTCCAGGGCAAGCTGCCGGAGGGCAGCACCTTCGAGGGGCACCAGACACGGCTGAACCTGAAGGAGTTCGAGAAGGGCGAGCCGGGCGAACGGCCGGCGTAAGCCAGCTGGTGTGGCCCGCTCGCGGCACCACCAGCCGGCTTACGCCGGCCGTTCGCCCGCCGTTCGCAAGCCGCGACTCGGCCTCCCCGCTGTTCGCGCACTTCCTGTAAGATGCCCGTACCACGCATCCAGTTGAGGGCGGTATGGGCGAGAAGTACATCTACAACATCGAGTACCTGACCAAGACGTACGGCAAGAAGGAAGTCCTCAAGGACATCACCCTGTACTTCTACCCGGGCGCCAAGATCGGAGTCCTCGGGTCCAACGGGGCCGGCAAGTCTACGCTCTTGCGAGTCATGGCCGGGCAGGATCAGGAGTTCATGGGCGAGGCGTGGGCCGACGACCGGGCGAGCGTCGGGTACGTCCCCCAGGAGCCGCGGCTGACCGCCGGCAAGACGGTCATGGAGAACATCGAAGAGGCGGTCGCCCCGGTCCGCGCGTTGCTCAGGCGGCAGGAGGAGATCGGCGAGGAGTTCGCCAAGGAGGGCGCGGACTTCGACAAGCTCTCCACCGAGATGGACAAGGTCCAGGCCGCCATCGACGCCGCCGATGCGTACAACCTCGACCGGCAACTTGAGATCGCGATGGACGCGATGCGGCTGCCGCCGTCGGACGCCCCGGTCGAGCAGCTCTCCGGTGGCGAGCGGCGGCGGGTCGCGCTGTGCAAGACGCTGCTCCAGCGGCCGGACATTCTCCTGCTCGACGAGCCGACTAACCACCTGGACGCCGAGTCCGTCGAGTGGCTGGAGAAGCACCTCCAGCAGTACCCCGGTGCGGTGGTGGCCGTGACCCACGACCGGTACTTCCTCGACAACGTCGCGCAGTGGATCCTGGAGCTGGACCGCGGCCGCGGCTACCCGTGGAAGGGGAACTATTCGAGCTGGCTGGAGCAGAAGAAGAAGCGGCTGGAACTGGAGGAGAAGCAGGAGTCGTCCCGGCAGAAGCAGCTCGAACGCGAGCTGGAATGGGCGAAGATGGCCCCACGGGCGCGGATCGCCAAGAGCAAGGCCCGCCTCGCCGCGATCGACAAGCTTCAGGCTCAAGAAGTCGAGGAGCGGGACGAAGAACTCTCCATCCAGATCCCCGCGGGCCGCCGCTGGGCGACCTCGTCGTCCGTGCCGAGGATCTGAAGAAGGGCTATGACGACAAGCTCCTCTTCGAGGGCATGACGTTCGACCTGCCCAAGGGGGGCATCGTCGGCGTGATCGGCCCGAACGGGGCCGGCAAGACGACGCTGTTCCGCATGATCGTGGGCCAGGAGACGCCCGACGCCGGCAAGCTGACCGTGGGGCCGACGGTGAAGGCCGCCCACGTCGATCAGAACCGCGACGCCCTGAAAGCGGACGCGACCATCTTCGAGGAAATCACCGGCGGCACGGACCACATCATGCTGGGCAACCGCAAGGTGGCGAGCCGGGGGTACGTGGCGCGGTTCAACTTCAAGGGGCCGGACCAGCAGAAGAAGGTCGGCGACTGTTCCGGCGGCGAACGCAACCGCATCCATCTGGCGAAGCTATTGCGCAGCGGCGGCAACCTGCTGCTGCTCGACGAGCCGACGAACGACCTGGACGTGGACACGCTGCGGGCGTTGGAGGAGGCGCTGTTGAATTTCGCGGGGTGCGCGGTGGTGATTAGCCACGACCGGTGGTTCCTGGACCGGCTCGCCACGCACATCCTGGCGTTCGAGGGGGACAGTCAGGTGGTCTGGTGCGAGGGGAACTTCCAGGTGTATGAAGAGCAACGCCGGGCGCGGCTCGGCGCGGAGGCCGACCAGCCGCACCGGATCAAGTACCGGAAGCTGCACCAATAGCGGCCGTCGCTCTTCTCGCCCCAACGGGGCGACCGTCAATAGCCAGGGGTGAAACCCCTGGTTTGGGGTAACTAACAAAACGTAGCCCCAACGGGGCGACCCTGTCGGGTGTCGGGTCGCCCCGTTGGGGCTACGAGACAAACAAACCGCTGGTCCAGGGGTTTCACCCCTGGCTATTACCGGACGCCCCGTTGGGGCGACAGAATGGCTGACGCATGATCGAGTTGGTCGAGGCCACCAAGACCTACGAGCAAGGCCGCCGTGTCGTGAACGCCGTTCGCGGCGTGTCGCTGCGGGTCAACCCCGGCGAGTTCGTCACCATCATGGGGCCGTCCGGGTCCGGCAAGTCTACCTTGATGCACCTCATGGGGGCGCTGGATACCCCCACCGCCGGGCGGGCCGTCTTCCAGGGCCAGGACCTCCAGACGCTCTCCGACACCCAGCGGTCGCTCCTGCGTCGCAACCGGATCGGTTTCGTCTTCCAGGCGTTCAACCTGTTGCCGACCCTGACCGCTGCGGAGAATGTCGCGTTGCCGCTGCTCCTGGGCGGGATCAGCCGCCGGGAGGCGATCCACCGGGCCGGCGGGTGCCTGGAGCGGGTCGGGTTGGTCCACCGGGCCGAACATTTCCCAGAAGAACTCTCCGGCGGCGAGATGCAACGGGTCGCCGTCGCGCGGGCGCTGGTCGCCGACCCGGACGCGGTCCTGTGCGACGAGCCGACCGGCAACCTCGACACGGTCAGCAGCGGCGAAATCCTGTCGCTGCTGGCGTCGCTGCCGGAACCGAGTCGCCGGGCCGTCGTCATGGTCACGCACGACCCGGCCGCGGCCCGGTACGGCACCCGGGTGGTCAGCATCCGCGACGGGCTGATCGAGTCGGACGAACCGGTGATCGCCGAGTGACGACCTGGGACCGCGCCGGGCTGATCGTCGCCAGCATCGCGCTGGGGGTCGCCACCCTCGTCTCGTCGCGCATCCTCAACCAGTGCCTCGGGCGGGCGGCCGAACTGACCACCACCCCGCTCGGGGTCGGGGATCTGTACGTCACCAACGGCGACCTGGGCGTGGCCCGGTCGATGGCCGACGAGATCCGCGCGGCCGGCGTTCCGGGGGTGAAGTCGGTCCAACCGCTGGTGGTGGACCGGGTGTCCCTGCCGGGGCTGGACGGCCGGGCGGCGGTCCTCGTCGGCGGCGACCTGACCGCGCAGCTCTCGATACCGGAAGGTGAGAACCCCCTCGGCGTCCACTTCACCGAGACCCTGGAACGGAATTGGGCGACCGCAACGCTCATGCTCTCCCGGCGGCTGGTGGTGCTGTCGAAGCCGGTGTTCGATGAGTGGGCCGCCCGCCGGTCCGGGCCGCACGACTTGTTCGCGGTCCGGTACGGCGCCCGGCAGGTGGACTGCCTTCCGGTCGGGTACATCGAGTACGCCCAGGGGTCGCCGATGGCGGCCCTCGGGCTGAACGTGGTCGGGATGGAGGTCGGGCAGGCGGCGCGGTTCGTCCGCCCCGGCCCGCCGCCGGGCGCCGCGGGGCTGGTCGGGGCGTCCGCGTCGGAGTTGGTGTGGGACGCCGTCTCCCCGCCGCGGGTGTACCGCATCGACGTGATCCTCGAGCCCGGGTCCGACGCGGCTGCGGCCCAGGCGGCGATCGCGGAGTTAGTCGGCGGCCGGGCCGACGTCCGCACCCCGGAGGCCCAGAGCCAGGCCACGCAGGAGATCATCGGCGGCTTACAGATCGCGTTCACCCTCTGCTCGGCCGGGGCAATGGTGGTCGGGCTGTTCCTGGTGTACAACGCGCTGGCCGTCACCGTCGCCGAGCGGCGGCACGACATCGGCATCCTGCGCTCTCTGGGCGCGACGCGGCTGCAGGTGGTGATCCTGTTCGGGTCGATGGCGGTGATGCTCGGACTGGTCGGGGCGGCGGCCGGGGTGCCGCTCGGGGTCGGTCTGGCGCGGGGCATCCTGACCACGTTCCGGGAGGAACTCGGCGCGCTGTTGATGAACCCGAACGTGGACCCGGCCTTGCCGACGTTGCAGACGGTGCTGCTGGCGGCGTTCGCCGGGGTAGCCACGGCGGCGCTGGCGGCGCTGATCCCCGCGCTGCAAGCCGCGGGACAGGACCCGGCCGACGCGGTCCGCCGGGTGCCGGGGGTGGCCGGCGGGGCGTGGCGACTGGCACACCGCGCGACCTGCGCGACGCTCGTGGCCGGTGGGGTGGCGATGATCCTCTCCCGGCACGAACTGCCGCCGCGGGTCGGGGCTTTCGGCGGGATGATGGCCGCGCTCGTCGGGCTGCTGCTGGCGGCGCCGATCATCGTCGGGGTGCTGGTGCGACTGACGCATCCGCTGTTGCGGCGGGTGCTGCCGATCGAGGCCCGGCTGGCGGCGGACAATCTGGTCCGCTCGCCGGGCCGGACCGGGGTCGTGATCGGCGCGCTGGGGGCCGGGGTGGCGATGATGGTCCAGACCGCCGGGGTCGGCCAGAGTAACGAGGAGCCGGTGGTCGCGTGGCTAAACGAGGTGATCCAGGCGGACCGGTATGTGTTCGTCGGAAACCTCGCCGAGGCGACCGGGTCAAAGGCCCCGATGGAGGCGAAGTACCTTCGCGAGCTGGGGCGATTGCCCGGCGTCGAGGGGGTTAGCGGCATCCGGTACAGCTACCCGGAGTACAACGGGACGCGCGTGTTTCTGACCGCGGTGGACGCCGCCGCGTACGCCGAACACACCGGCCGGCGGCGGGAGACGAACCGGGAGGGGCTGGATCGGCTGCGCGACCTGCGGGGTCAGGCGGCGGTGCTGGTGTCGGACAACTTCGCCCTCAAGCACGCGGTACGGGCAGGCGACGCGGTCGTGCTGCCGGGGCCGCGCGGACCGATCACGCTGCCGGTGCTCGGGACCGTCCGCGACTTCGCCTGGAGCCGGGGGACGCTGTACATCGACCGCGAGGTGTACGCCGACCTCTTCCAGGACCACAACGTGGACGTGGCCCACGTCTATCTGGCCAGCGACGGGGCCGGGTCGGACGCGGTCGCCCGGTTCGCGGCCGACGAGGGGCTGACGGTGCAGGACCGGCCGACCGTCCGACGGACGCTGTTCGAGTTCATCGACCGGGTCTACACGCTGGCGTTCCTCCAGCAGATCATCGTCGGGGTTGTGGCCTCCTTGGGCGTGGTGACGGCGCTTCTGATCTCGGTGTTGCAGCGCAAGCGCGAGCTGGGGCTGCTCCTGGCGGTGGGCGCGACGCCGGGGCAGGTAGTGCGGTCGGTGCTGTGGGAGGCGGTCCTGATGGGAGCGTTCGGGACGCTGCTGGGCGTGCTGATCGGGCTGCCGATGGAGTGGTACGTCCTGCGGGTGGTGCTGGTGGAGGAGTCGGGGTTCGTCTTCGACCTGGTGGTGCCGTGGCGACAGGGGCTTGGTATCGCCGGCGGGGCGCTTCTGGTCGCGACGCTCGCGGGGCTGCTCCCGGCGCTGCACGCGGTGCGAACTCGGATACCGGAAGCGATTGCGTACGAGTAATTGGACTGCAAGCCCACCCGTCGCGACGGGTGGGCTTGGGGACAACCTTACTTCTTCTTGCCCAGGTCCGTGAACTTGATGCCCGTGAACTCGACGGTCATCGGCCCGCCCTGGTGCAACTGGAACGCGATGATGCCGCTCTCAGGCAACTTTGCGAAGTCCCCGTCGTTGAACGTCTCGCCGTTGATCTTGATGGTGACGTGCTTGCCGACCACCCGGATGTGGTAATCGTTGAAGTCCGCCGGCTTCACCTTGTCCTTGACCATCTCCGGCTTCGACGCCTGCATCATCCCGCCGAACTTCTCGCCGTAGAGGCTCCCCCAGTACTGCGCGCCGGCGTCACACTGTGGACCGGCGACGATGAACTTTTTCGGGTCGTCCACCTTGCTGCGGACCTGGACGCCACTGTTCCCCTTGCCGTCCTTCAGCCGCACCTTGAACGACAGCTCGAAATCGGTGTACTGCTTCTTGCTGCACAGGAAGGTGTTGAACTTCGGGTCTTTCTCGGCGTGGCCGGTCACGCTGGTGCCTTCGACCTTCCAGTACTGCGGGAGCCCCTCCCAGTTGGCGGGGTCGAGGAACTCCCTGGTGTCGTCGGCCCGCGCGGCCGGGGTGAGGGCGAGCAACACGACGGGCAGTATTCGGGAGCAGCGCATGGCGGCAACCTCGTGTAACGGGAAAACGCGGCCCCGGTGTTCCTGTCGGGGCTCGGCTATGGTGGCACCCGCGGCCGCGAAATGCAACAGGCTCGTCTTTCTCGTTCCCACGCGGAGCGAGGGAACGAGGGAGAAGGTTGCCTCACGCCGGCGCGTCCCTACTC
>DATLIF010000469.1:0-25871 GCA_035539575.1 Fimbriiglobus sp.
GGCGGCGGCGGTACGCCTGGGGCGAGCGGCTGAGCACCGGGAAGACGTCCGGCCCGAGGCGGACGACCTCCGGCCGGTCCTCGACACGCAGGTAGGTCGGGCGAGCGAACTCCGGCCCGCCGTCCGCGGCCTGCGTGCGGCCGAACCGCAGCGTCACCACCTTCGTGCCAGAGTCGGTCGCCACCTCGGCCGCGACCTCGACGCGCGATTCGGGCCGGTCCAGCCCATAGGCGGCCAGGTCGGGGCCGAGCGGGACGGCGGCGAACCGCGACCGCAGGCCGGTCAGCGTATTGACCAGCGCCGCGACCTCGGCGTCGCGCAGCGGCCAGTTGCCGGGCTGCGACCATGAGCCGTTGGAGGCGCGCGTCAGGGTGAGGGTCGGCTGGCCGGGGGCCGTGACCTTCAGCCCGCGGAGCCGGTCCGGCCGGAGGTACTGGTCCACCAGCGCGAACGACTCGGCGGGCGCGGCGGTCGGGCCGGGTTTCGGGAGGCCGAGGGTGGTGCGGACCCGGTCCCCGGCGGCGAGCCAGACGCCGCCGGCGAGGACCAGCACGAGCAGCACGAAGGTGATGAGCCAGCGCATGGGGGTGGTGAGGTTGTGTGGGTTTGCCGGCGAGCCCCGAGCGTCAGCGAGGGGAGTGTTCACCCCCTCCCCTCGCTGACGCTCCGGGCTCGCCGGATCAGCGGACCTTACGGACCATCAATGCAATTAACCCGACGTACGCGGTCAGCAGCGGCAGCCCCGCGAACGTCAGCCACCGCCAGGCGAAGAACTCCCGCCCCGACAGGTCGGCCCGCGGGTAGCGCCACTTCTTGTCGTCGGGCACGTCGGCCGGCAACCGGTCGTCGCGGTGAAGCTGCCAGTTCAGGGTGTGCAGAAGGAGCGTCTGTTGTGCCGGGTCGAGCTGCGAGCCGGTGAACAGCCCGCCGTGGCCCAGCGCCACGACCCGGACCGTCGGCCGCTCGACCTTCTGGGCGGCGAGGGTCAGCCCCGCGGCGAGCAACCCGCCGTCCAGGCGGAGCGCCAGCGCGGCCGCCGGATACCCCGCCGCCAGCCCGCGCGGAGCGTTCGGGTACGCGGCCGCGACCCCCACAGCCGCCGCCGTCGGCTGGGCGTGGGACGGCAGGCTGGTCGGTTCAAACCAGTCGGCCGGCACCGGTGTTTCGACCGCCACCCCGACCGGGAACGGGCCGCGGCGCTCCTCGTCGCGCGTCCCCTTCTTCGGGTCGTCCGGCCGGGCCGGGTCGAACTTCGGGACCGTGTCGTCCTCCGGGACCGGCCGGCTCTCGTTCCAGTACTCCTTGCCAGCGTGCATGATCTCGGCCGCGTAAGGCAGCCGGCTGGCCGCGGCCGGGGCGACGTAGATCGGCCGGAACCCGCTGCCGCGCAGGTCGAGCTTGCGGTCCACCGCCCGGGAGGTGACGCGGAACGCCTCGGCCACCGGGTTGGGCCCCTGGCCGTCCTTCCGGGGCGTGTCGAAGACCACCGGCGGCACGACGACCGCCCCGGACAACCCCTCGTTCTGCCCCTCGGCCATCGACTGGGCCTCGGCGTCGGTGATGACCGTCTGCCCACCGGGGATGATCCCGAGTTGCGGGAGCAGCCGTTCCACGTCGTCGCCGGCCGGGCCGCGCTGGTCCACGTTGGTCGGCCCGAGCGCGAACAACACCGGCTTGCCGCCCTTGATGAACTCCTTGACCACCTCGGCCTGTTCCTTCGACAGGTCGAACAGCGACGGCGGGATGACCTGGCCGCGGGCGAGGTTGAGCACCGTCAACCGGGGGACGATCAGGAGGTCGCAGTCGGCCACGGTCTGCCCGAACTTCTCGCGAACGTCGGTGACGCGGCGATTCTCGACCGCCCGCTCGTTGCGGAGCAGGTCGCGGTAGCGGTCGCCGGCCTCGGTCGCCTTCCGGGTGTAGTCGGCGAGTTCCTGACCGAACGCGTCGATCGGCTCGCCCAGGCTGGCCGCGACCGCCCGGACCTGGTCCTCGGTCGTGATCCGCCCCCGGACGACCCGCTGGAGCGCCCGGACCGCCTCGGCGAGGTGCCCGGCCTTTTCGGCGTCGGTGGCGGCAGCGCCCGCGGCGGCCAGCGCCTTCTCGGCCCCGGCCCGGGCGTCGGTCAGGAGCCGGACGGCGGCCTCGCGGTCGGCGACCAGCAGGGTGAGCAGGTTGTACCGGGCCTCGGCGCGGTCGAGTTCGCTCTCCTCGTAGGTGTACGCGGCCGCGGTCGGCTCCCCGCGCCGGTTCCAGCCCTTCTTGAGGATCAAGTCCACCACCTCGAACCCGTTCGCCTCCAGGGTCGAGCGCAGCCCGGCGGCGGTGATCATGTCGTTCTCCTCCCGACTGGTCAGGGCCGGGTGGATGACGGCGAGCGCGACTCGCGGCTTGCGCTCTTCGAGGGCGAGTACTTTCTTGACGAACGCCTCCTTGCCCCGGGGAAGGAGGACCAGGTTGCCCGACCCGCGCACGCCGGGGGCGAACGCGGCGCCGCCGGCGACCGCCGCGATCTCCTCGCGCTCCTGGGCCGTCGGCTCCTTGGAGCTGGTCATGTCGAGCTGGTAGAAATCGGAGAAGCTCATCCGGGTGATCGCGCCGGGGTAGACCAGCGCCCGCGCCGCGTCGTCGGGGTCCGCGGCCGTGGCGGGCCGGCTCGGCCCGTCGGCGAGGCGGTCGGCCTCGGTCCGCGGCACCCGGCGGACCTTCTCGTCCGCGTAGAAGAAGATGCTGTCCTCCGGGGCGGTGCGAACCGCCTCGGCCAGCCCCGGACGGGTGCGCGTCAGTTCCCGAACCTGCCGCTCGAACCGGTCGTCCTCCGCGTCGAGGACCACCACGTTGAACCGCGGGCCGAACTCCCGGAGTTGGTCCACCAGGTCGTTGACCTTCTCGATCACCTTCCGCTCGGCCGCCTTGCCGTACGCCTTGCCGTAGGGGTCTGACTTGTCCGAGAGGGAACCCGCGGTGGCGTGCAGGTGCAGCACGACGATCGTCGTCGGGCTGTCGGCCCGCAGGGTGCGCAGCTCGTCGATCAACTGTTGTGGGAAGGTGAACTGCTGGTCGCGGGTCAGGTCGAACCGCCAGTGGGTGCCGAACGACACGGCGTTGACGATCACCAGCAGGGCAGCGGCGAGGGCCACCTGCAAGGCGGTGTTGGTGCCGACGACCGTCTTGCGGCCGGTGGCCAGGAACAGCCCGCCGAGCAGCTCGACGACGAACCACAGCAGGACCGCCGCGGCCCCGGCCACGAGCGCGATCGCGCCGGCCTGGGCCTGTGTCCCCGACTCGCCCTTGCACAGGCTGACGAGTTGGTCGCGGAGCGTGGACAGCTCGGCGGCGCTGGTCCAGTCCGTCGGGGCCGCGGGCAGGGCGTCGCCGGCCAGCACGAAGCCGACCGGGGCGGCCAGCAGGCCGGTCATCCCCAGCACCCGGACCAGGAACCGGAACCGGTTGCCGAGGGTGGTGCGCTGGCGCACGTCGGCGCGTCGGGGAGCGGTATCGGTTGCCATCTCACGAAGTCCTCGGACCCATCACGCGCGAAGCCGCCGCGCCTCCAGGGAGCGCACCGTCAGGAACAGGCAGAACGCGGTGACGCTCAGGTACAGCACCAGGTGCCGGGTGTCGATCAGCCCGCGGGTGAAGTCGCGGCGGAAGTGCTCCGGCACGCTGACGTAGGCGACCAGCTTCGCCCACACCGAGTTGGCGTCCAGCTCCGGCCGCCAGAACGCCGCCACCACGAAGACCAGGCTTACCACCAGCGAAACCATTGCCGCAACGAGCTGGCTGCGGACCAGGCTCGACACGAACAGTCCGATCGCCAGGAACATCGCCCCGGCCAGGAACACGCCCAGGTACGACGTGACCACCGGCCACGGGTCGATCCGCGGCTGCCCGGTGGCCCAGTCCAGGTTCACCAGGACCGGAACGTACAGCAGCGTCGGCAGCCACAGCACGATGTAAAACAGGATCGCACCGATGTACTTACCGGCCACCACCTGCCAGTCGCGGATCGGGGCGGTGAGCAGCATCTCCAGCGTGCCGGTGCCGCGCTCCTCGGCCAAAAGCCGCATCGTCAACAGCGGCGGGATGAACAGGAACACCAGCCAGAACTTCTCGTCGCCGAGCAGCCCCTGCATCGGGTACTCGATGCCGCGCGGCCCGGTCTCGGTCAGGGCGGTCATCGTCAGGTAGAACAGGTGCCCGGTGACGAGCAGGAACACCGCGAGCGTGACGTACGCCACCGGTGACAGGAAGTACGCCGCGAATTCTCGGCGGATCAGGCTGAAGAGGGGTCGCATGACAGTCACCAGTTGGCAGCGGCAGTCGGCAGGAGGCAGTCAGCAGGAGGCAGTCAGTAAGGCCAGTTGTTTTCACTGCCTCCTGCCGACTGCCGCTGCCAACTGCTTAGATTCCCTCTTGCCCCGTGAGCCGCACGAAGATCTCTTCGAGGCTCTGGTTCTTGTGCTTCTGGCGGACGTCGGCCAGGGTGCCGTCCTCGACCACCCGCCCCTGGTAGATGACCACGACCGAGTCGCAGGTCATCTCCACCTCGGAGAGGATGTGCGTCGAGAGCAGCATCGTGTGCTGGGTGCCCAGTTCGCGGATCAGCTTGCGGGTCTCGCGGATCTGCGTCGGGTCGAGCCCCGCGGTCGGCTCGTCTAGGATCAGCACCGGCGGGTCGGCCAGCAGCGCGTCGGCCAGCCCGACCCGCTGGCGGTAGCCCTTCGACAGCGTCCCGACGAGTTGCCGGCGGACGTCGGTCAGCCAGCAGCGCTCGATGACATAGTCGATCCGCTTGCGGCGGGCCGACCAGCCTAGGCCCTTGAGCCCAGCCCGGAACTTGAGGTACTCGTTGACCCGCAGTTCGGGGTACAGCGGGCAGCTCTCGGGCATGTAGCCGATGTTGCGGCGGACGGCGATCGGGTCGGCGAAGACGTCGTGGCCGGCGATCCGGGCGCGGCCGCCGGTGGCGGTGAGGAACCCGGCCAGGATGCGCATGGTGGTGGACTTGCCGGCCCCGTTGGGGCCGAGGAACCCGACCACCCGGCCCCGGGGGACCTCGAAGCTGACATCCCGGACCGCGGGGTATTCGCCGTAGTACTTGGTCAGGTGCTCGACGACGATCATTCAGGTGCCCGTCCTGGGGGTACGGCAGGCGCGACGGTCGCACGAGGCGGGAATACCTAACCAGTTAAGCGAGTGCGACGGGCTTGGCAAGGGGAAGGCGTTTGAGTGGCAGACGGTCACGGGGTGGCGGGCTGGGTCCAGTCCTCGACTACGAGGTTCGGGACGCGACCGAAATCGCGGACGTTGCGGGTGACGACGACCGCCCCGCCTTCCAGCGCAATGGCAGCGATGCGCAGGTCGTTCTTGCGGACGTTGAGCTTCTGCTTGAGCAGGGACTCGTACCGGGCGATAGCCTGCACCGTGAAGTTGACCAAGGGTAGGGAGGCGAGGAAGAGCGTGGTACGGATCAACTCAGCGTATGCCAGCTCGATCTGATCCGGTCGTTTGGTCGTTCGGAGGAACGAGTACCAGCCGCTCAACTGCTCCTCCAAACTGATGGCGGTCGTCTGGACCTCACCTGGCTGGGCTGCTGCGACACGAAGACACACCTCTGCGTGGCCTTGGGCGAGATGAGTGAGGACGTCCGTGTCGAGGAGATAGACCGGCATCTCGGGTCATCGGCTCGGGTCGTTGTCAATCTGAGTGCGATAATCCTCGACTGCCTTCTTCCACTCCTCGATCAAGGGGTGATCCTTCCACATCCCGGCCCACCTCAAGATCGGGTGTTCTCCCGCCGGCGGGACGATGGTCATAGCGTTCAACCTCGCTGCATGTTGCCGGTCGGCTTCCGCACGGAGATTAGACACCGCCAGCTCAGGGGTAACGCCCTCGGCAGTCACGCCGCGGACATCACCGGCCACATATCCGTTCCCGGAGGTGGGTAGAATCAGGATCGGCGGTTGCATCTGGGCCACTCCCGTCGGACATTACGCTCGGCGCATTATACCACCCCAACTCGGCCCCTTGAAAATGCCCGCACCGGGTCCGATCCTGACCCGGACGGCCCGGGCCTCTCCCCACTCCCCGGGCTTCACGGAACTCTCATCGTTGAAGGCAGTGATCATGGCAGACGTTTCCCCCCGCGGCAGGCTGGCGATCCTCGTCGGCGGCGGGCCGGCCCCGGGTATTAACGGGGTCATCAGTGCCGTGACCATCGAGGCCGAGCACCGCGGGTTCGAGGTCTACGGCGTGCCGGACGGGTTCAAGCACCTGGTCAGCGGCGACACCGGCAAGGTCCGCCGGCTGACCGCCGCCGAGGCCGGACCGTGGTACAACCGCGGCGGCTCCTTCCTGGGCACCGCGCGCGTCAACCCGGCCAAGGACCCGGCCGACATGCAGCGGGTGCTCGACTCGTTCAAGAAGCTCGGCATCGGCTACCTGGTCACGATCGGCGGCGACGACACCGCGTTCTCCGGGTGTCAGGTGTACAAGCAGGCCGGCGGGGCGATCAAGGTGGCCCACGTCCCGAAGACCATCGACAACGACCTGCCGCTGGCCCCCGGCGTTCCGACGTTCGGATTCGAGACGGCCCGGCACCTGGGGGTGCAGCTCGCCCGCAGCCTGCACGAGGACGCCCGCACCACCGGCCGGTGGTATATCGTCGTCAGCATGGGCCGGGCGGCCGGCCACCTGGCGCTGGGCATCGGCAAGGCGTCGGCCGCCACCCTGACCCTCATCCCGGAAGAGTTTGGCGGCAAGGCGTCGCTGGGGCTGGACCAGCTCTGCGACATCGTCATCGGGGCCATGATCAAGCGTAAGCAGGAGGGGAAGGGGTACGGCACCGCGATCCTGGCCGAGGGGCTGATCGAGTGCATCGGCGAGAAGGGGCTGCTCGACGCGCTGGGCGAACAGGAACTGCGGCGGTACGGCAAGATCGAGCGCGACCCGCACGGGCACCTGCGGCTGGGTGAGATCGAGTTCGGGCGGATCGTCCGCGAGCGGATCGCGGGCCGGCTGGACCCGCTGGGGCTGAAGGTCACCATGATCGACAAGGACCTCGGCTACGAGCTGCGGTGCGCCGACCCGATCCCGTTCGACGCCGAGTACACCCGCGACCTGGGGTACGGGGCGGTCAAGTTCCTGCTGTCGCCGGGGGCGGCGGAGTTCGGGGCGATCGTCAGCGTGGTCGGCGGGCAACTCCTGCCGCTGCGGTTCGAGGACATGATTAACCCGGCCACCCAGCGGATGCGGCCGCGGGTCGTGGACACGAAGAGTGTGACTTACGAGTGCGCCCGCCAGTACATGACCCGGCTGGAACCAGATGACTTTGCCGACCCCGGCCAACTCGGCAAGCTGGCGGCCGTCGTGAAGACGACCCCCGACAAGTTCCGCGAGCGATTCGAGTACGTCGTCCGGTAACGCGGTGTGTGACAGTACCCGACGGCCCACCCGTCAGAACGGGTGGGCCGTCGGCGTTTCCGGCGGAATAAAGCGGGCCGCCCCGGGATCGAATAAGTAGAGACGGGCAACTCGTCGGAACCCTCACGCTCGCAGCGAGGCGGCGCGATGTACGGCTACCTGGCCGACCTGATGGTCTTCGTTCACCTGATGTACGTCGGGTACGTCCTCGTCGGGCAACTGGCGATCATCGTCGCCAGTGCGTTCCAGTGGCAGTGGGGCCGCAACCGCTGGTTCCGGCTGACGCACCTGCTGGCGATCGGCATCGTCGCCCTGGAAGCGGTGATGGGCTGGCAATGCCCGCTGACGAAGTGGGAACACCAGCTCCGCGAGTTAGCCGGCCAGAAGTTCGACGGCAGCGAGACGTTCATGGGCCGGATCGTACACAGCATCATGTTCCCGACCGGTCCGGGCGGGCAGGCGCTGCCGGAGGTGTTCTTCACGATGCTGTACATCGCCATGCTCATCATCGTGGTGCAGGGGTTGGTGATGTACCCGCCGCGGCTGCGGCCGAGCCGCCGGTCGGACGGGGAGCTGGCGGCGGTGCCTGCCTCTGCGTAGCCGGCGTGACTTTTGTTGTGTAGGGTGGGTCGCCGCTCGAAGACTCGCTTGACCCACCCTACTAGACCGTCCCGGCTGAATTGGTGGGCTGGTTTTTGGGAGGGCGAGGCTCCTGCCGAGTCTGGGCTGCCTCGGCTCGGCAGGAGCCTCGCCCTCCCAACCCACCATTTTGGACTGGATGCTGTACTACACAAGCCGCTCCCTGGCGGTCGCGGCTCCTTTGGGATTGACAGCTCACCCCGCGATTTCCGACCCTAGCCCACCCGACCGCACACGGACGTGACCACCGCGGCAAGGAGCGCCGCCCATGCCCGCCACACCGGCCCTCCGCACCGATTCCGCCTGGTCCGTCACCGCTGATGACCTGACGCCCGGGCCGGGGCTCGATCCGGCCGGCCCTGACAAGTGGGCCGTCGCCGCGCCGCACGTCCGGCTGACCGCCGCGATCCGGCTCGAACCCGGCTGGTACGAGGTCCGGCTCGCCGCCCGGTCGGCCGACCGGTTCACCCTCCGCAAACGGCTGGAGCTGACCTTCGACCCCGGCGACGCCAACCCCCGGCCGGTCGGCCGCGAGGCGTTCGCCTGGAGCCGCGGGTTCGGCGAGGCGTTCATGCTCCGGCTGACCCGCCCGGCGGCTGGCGTCCGGCTGGACGTCTGGCACGCCGAGGGCACCCTGACACTGGAGCAGTTCGCGGTCCGCCGGCTGGCCAACGCCGCCGCCCTGGCCCGCGCGGTGAAGGCCAAGGTGCGGCTGACCCGCGCCTACCACTGCTTCGGGCCGGCTGTGGTCCGCGGCGGCAAGCTGTTGCTTCGCGGCCGGCTGCGGGAGTTCGGCACGAAACTGTACAAGGGGCTGACCGACGCCCGGGTGATGCAGCTCGGGGCGATCGCGGTCGGCGAGGTGGACGGCGGCTGGTCCCGGCGGCACGCGCTGCCGGCCGACGAGGCCGAGCGCGTCCGCATGGCGGTGGACGCCATGCCCGACCCGCCGCCGCTGGCGGTACTCTTGCCGGTGGACCCCGGGCGGATGGACGCCGCCCGTACGTCCGCCCACTCGGTCCGCCGGCAGATCTACCCGCACTGGCAACTGCTCGTCGCCGCCGCGGGGCCGGCGGAACTGGCACCGCACCTGGACGGGATCGTCGGCCCCGACCCGCGCGTGGTGGGAGCACGAGTACCCGGCTGGATGGGCCGGCCGGCCGCCATCGCCAGGGTGCTGGCGAAGGCCGAGTGCGAACACGTCGTCGTGCTGCCGCCGGGGCTGGAACTGTCCGAACACGCCCTGTACCACTTCGCCGCGGCGCTGAAACGCGACCCGGACGCCGCGGCCGTCGGCGGCCGCGTGTACGACGTGATCAACACCGCCCCGGCCGGCGCCGGGGGCAACGCGGTCTGGCTGACGAGGCTGCGCGGGCTGTCGGACGCGGTCCCGGCCGACCTCGACGCGAAGTCGCTCGCCGGCTGGGCGCTCGCCGGCGTGCCGGAGGACCGCCGGCCGGTGCTGGACCCGGTGCTGGCGTACCCGATCGACGACCGGCCGCTGCTGGACCGGGCGCGGGTCGGCAAGGCCCCGAAGGAGAAGGGCCGGCGGTTGATCCTGGCGGCCGACGTTCGCGGGGTCGGCGGGTACGACCACGTCGCGTTCTGGATGCTCAAGGGACTGCCGTCGGCGGGCGCGGACCTGTTCATGCACTCGGGCGCCGGGGTCCGCACGGACCTGGTCCCGGCGGGGCTGCTCCGTCCAGCGAAGCCGCGCGACCCGGACGACCGTCAGCTCATCCTCGGCCCGCCGTTCCTGATCGCCCGGTTTTACCCGGACCGGCTCTCGGCGGTTTACACCATGTGGGAGTGTGACCGGCTCGACCCGGCGACGGTGCCGCACCTGAACCGGGCCGGCGTGGTCATCGTCCCGAGCCGCTGGCAGGTCGAGTGCTTCCGCGCGTCCGGGGTGACGGTGCCGATGGCGGTCGCGCCGCTGGGGTACGATCCGCTGGTGTACCACCCCACCGGCCCGGCCCCGGAGGTCTGCACGTTCGGCACGGCGGGCGCGCTCAGCGCCGGCGGGCTGCGGAAGAACGCGCAGTGGCTGATCGATCTCTTTCGACGGGCCTTCCCGCGGGAGCCGGACGTGCGGCTGCGGGTGAAGATCAGCCCCGGGTCGCCGGGCGTCGAGACGTACGACGACCCGCGCATCGACGTGATCCGCGCCGTGCTGCCGCTGCCGGAGCTGGCCGACTGGTATCGGTCGCTGACCGTGTACCTGAACGGATCGTCCGGCGAGGGGTTCGGGCTGCACCTGATCGAGGCGATGGCGTGCGGTCGGCCGATCGTGTCGGCGGCGTTCAGCGGCTTGACCGCGTTCTTCGACGGGTCGGTCGGGTATCCGGTGGACTACCGGCTCGTTCCGGTGCGCAACGAGATTTACAACGGCCACTGGGCGGAACCGGACGCGGAGTCGATGGTGGCACAGATGCGGCGGGTGTACGCCAACCGGGCGGAGGCGGCACGGCTCGGAGCGGTGTCGGCGGCGCGGGCGAAGAACTTCACCTGGAAGGCGGCCGGCCAGTCGCTGGCCGCGGCGCTGCGGGAACATGGGTTTTTGGCCTGATTCCTGGCGAACGGCCGGCGTAAGCCGGCTGGTGCAGCCTCACCAGCCGGCTTACGCCGGCCGTTCGCCAAAGTGGGTCCGACCTGGCAATCGGTTCTTCGAGGGCGTCCCATGAAGATCGGCATCGCGATCCCGACGCTGGTGGACGGGGACGCCGTCGGCAACGACGTGCTGGGCATGACCCGCGCCCTCCGCCGGCGCGGCCACGACGTGCTGCTGTTCGCCTGGACCGGCAAGGTCAACGAGCCGGTCAAGACGCCGGACGAACTCCCCCAGACGCTGACCAGCCCCGACGACGTGCTGATCTACCACCACTCGATCGGCTGCGACTGGGCGGTGAAGGCGGTCGAGTCGCTGCCGTGCCGGCGCAAGGCGGTCAAGTACCACAACGTCACCCCGCCGGAGTTCTTCGCCGCGACCAACCCGGCGGTGGCGGCCGGCTGCGCCCAGGGCATCGCCGAGGTCGGCCGGCTGGCGAAGACCGACGCGGCCATCTGGGCCGACTCGGAGTTCAACGCCGCCCACGTCCGCGAACTCTGCCCCGGCCGCGAGGTCGCGGAGTTGCCGCCGTTCCACCAGGCCGACCAGCTCTTCGCGGCCGAGCCGGACTACCAGGCGGTCGCCGGGCTGGACGACTGGAACACCAACATCCTGTTGGTCGGGCGGCTGGTGCCGAACAAGAACATCCCGCTGGCGGTGCGGGCGTTCGCCGACTACCGCGAGCGGTTCGACCCGCGGGCGCGGCTGGTCGTGGTCGGCGACCGGCCGGTGCCGGAACACGCCGCCGAGGTGGAGAAGTTGATTGACGAGCACGGCGTCGGCGGCGCGACGCTGGTGACGGGCAAGGTGACGGTCAGTCAACTCAAGGCGCTGTACCTGACGGCGGATGTGCTGCTGGTGACGAGCCGGCACGAGGGGTTCTGCGTGCCGCTGGTCGAGGCGATGGGGCTGCGGCTGCCGGTGGTGGCGGTCCCGACCGCGGCGGTGCCGTACACCGGCGGCGACGCGGCCCGGTACGCGGAGGCCGACCCGGCCGCGATCGCGGACCGCATCCGCGAGGTGCTGGCCGACCCGGCCGAGTGTCAGGGGCAGGTGCTGCGCGGCTGGGACCGCTACGAGTCGCAGTTCACCAACGCCGCCATCGAAGAGCGGTTCCTGAGTCTGTTCGACGAACTCTTGGCGAACGGCCGGCGTGAGCCGGCCAGTGCGGGCTAGCGCCACTTGGTGCGGGCCAGGTCCACCGGCCGGCTCACGCCGGCCGTTCGCCTACGGCGTCTCCACCGTGACCGCCATGACCACCGGGGCCGTGCCGTCAGGGCCCTTCACGAACTCGATCTGCCGGATCACGTCCGGCCGCTTCGGCGTCACCGCCAGGTAGCGGATCTGCTGGCCGCGGAGTGGGAACGCGAACTTCGACCCCGGCACGTCCACCCGGCGGATGTAGTCCGCGAAGTGCTCGCCGTTCTTCAGCGCGTGGTCCTCGGTCTTGCCGTCGGCGTAGTGCAGCCGGACGATCATCGACACCGTCCCCTTCTCGCCGTACGGGGACGCCCAGCCGGCGACGCCGCTGAGCAGGTGGATCGCCTTCGCCGGGGCGTTGCACGGCACCGTCGCGGACTTCGGCATCTTCGCGGCCAGCGGGCCGTTGTCGCTGTGCAGGACGATCACGTTCTTGACGCGGTCCTTCTGCGGGTCCACCAGCACGAACGGCACCCCGTCCACGGTCTTCGGCCCCCAGTCGCGGAACACCAGCCGCTCGGCGGCCGCGCCCTCGCTGACGAACAGGCTGCGGGTGCTGACCGCAGTGGCGGCCTTGTCCAGTGGGATCGGGACGTACTTGCCCTTCTGCGTCATGAACTCCAGCAGGTGCGTCACCTCGTCGGCGGTCATCTGCTTCTCGAACCCCTCGGGCATCAGCGACTTCTGCGACTCCTTGAACGCCTCCAGGTCGTCGCGGTTGAGCGCGTGCCGCTTGTTCTCGGCGTCGAGTAGTTCCACCGTGGTCCGCGTCTCCGACGAGAGCAGCCCGGTGATGACCCGGCCGTCGAGGAGCGTCGCGGTATAGGTACGGTAGTTGCCCTCGACGCTGCGGCTGGGGTCCAGCACCGCGATGAGGATTTCCTCCTTCGGGTGGACGGCGAAGCCAGTCAGGTCGGGGCCGATCTGCTGGCCCTCGCCTCCGTGCTTGTGGCACTTGCCGCAGTGTTGCGTGAAGAGCTTCTTGCCGGCCGCGACGTCACCGGCCTTCTTGAGAGTCGCGGCGAGCTGTTCGATCACCTTCTGCCGGTCCGGGTCGGGCAGTCCGCCGCCCTGGGCGAGCAGCTTCTTCGCCCGCTCGGCGATGGCCTTCTCCGGGTGCGCGGCCAGCGCGGTCTTCTGGTCGAGGTCGAGCAGGTCGAAGCGGAGCTTGCCGGCCTCCACCGCGTCGAGGAACGCCCTCGTCGGCTCCGGCCGGGCGAGGACCACGCGCATCGCCGCTGGCCGCGCGGTCGGCGGCAGCGCGGAGAGCTTGGCGATGACAGCCGGGCCGAGGTCTTTCGCTTTCGACTGCGCTAGCGCCTCAAAGACGCCGGCCGCGAACTGCGGCGACGACTCGCGGCTGACGGCGGCGAGGATCTTCGCCGCGGCGTCGGTGTCGTCGGGGCGGAACTCGACGATCTGCTTCGCCGCGGCGAGCCGGTCGGCGTCGGCGGCCTTCGCATCGGCGACGGTGGCGAGCAGACCCTTGGTGATCTCGGCAAGTTGGGCGTCGAGGCCCAGGACGCCCCAGGTGGACGCCAGTTTAAGCAACTTCCCGCGGCCCGCAGGAGAAAGCCGCTTAAGGAGCTGGCTGATTCCTTCTGAGCCGTCCGCGTCCAGTTCGGCCGGGGTCTTCGCAACCCACCCGGCGCTTAGCCCTGTGATAATGGCGTCCGCGATGGCGGGCTGGTTACTCTGCCCGAGCGCCTTGAAGGTGGCGTTCAACGTCGGGTCCCAACCGCCGCGGGCCACGTTCTGGGCGACCAGTTCCACCACCCGCAGCGCGGTCGGGTGCGGCGGCTTGGGGCTGGTCGCCGCGAGGCCGAGGATATGCACGCCGTGCCGCACGGCGGCGATGGTCAGCGCGTCCCGCAGCACCGGGTCGTCGAGGTCCTTGCCGTCCCGCAGCGACGTGAGCCAGAGAAGCATCGCCGCGGGGGCGTACGGCTCGCACTCGGCGAACGAGAGGTAGCCGGCCAGGCGGACGTGGGGGTCCTTGCTACTCAGCACGCCGGCCTTGCGTAGACCGGTAGCTGTTGCTCGCACCTTCGGGTATACGTCGATCGCGTGCATCCGCACGGCGTGGGACGGATGTTGGAAGGCGGCGGCTGCGGCGCCGATCACGTCGAGCGAGTCCTCGCCATTCCGGATCGCATTCAGGCCCTGAAGTGCCCGCAGCGCGTGGATCGCATCCAGATATTCAGCGTCCTCACGTACAGTCCGTCGTGACACGAGATCGGCCAAGGCCGGCGCGATGTCCAAGTTCCCTCGTTCCACGATCAGCCGTTGGGCGTGCAGCCGCCAGAGCATGTTCGGGTGCTTCAACGTCTCGACCAGCTTCTCTGGAGTCGCGTCCTTCAGGTCCACCTTCGGCTCCGGCTTCGCTTTCGTGTAGACGAGCCGGTAGACGCGGCCGTGCGTCTTGTCGCGCAGCGGCGTCTCGTAGGCGGCCCCCTTGCCGGTCTTGAACCCGGCCGGCGTCGGGTTGTGCTGGACGATGAAGTTGTACCAGTCGAGTATCCAGACGTGCCCGTCCGGGCCGACCTGCGCGTCAATGGGCGCGGCCCACTCGTCGTCACTCGCCACCAGGTTCCAGCCATAGCGGGCGACGTAGTCCGTGCCGGTCGGCTGGAGGCAGAACGTCGCCGTCAGGTGGCCGGTCGGCTCGGAGACGAACGCCACCTTGTTCCAGTACTCCGGCGGGTATGTGCGAGCCGTGTAGATGGCACAGTTCGACGCCGCCGTGAACCCGTTGTGCCAGTCCACCTGCCGCACCTTGTCCGTGATCGGGTGGAACCGGTTGCTCAGCGCGATCGACGGCAGCACGCCCGGCGAGAGGCCACGGACCTTCTCGTAGTAGCGGTTCGGGATCGCCAGGTGGATCATCGGGCAGCCGTTGGCGGTGCTGCCGAAGATCTGCCCGTCCTCGCTGAACGCCAGGCCCCAGGTGTTGTTGTTGGTGCTGCGGAGGAATTCGAGCTTGGAGACGACGAGTTCCGGCGAACGGCCGGCGTCAGCCGGCTGGTTCTTCGCGTCGGCACCGGCCGGCTGACCGGGGGCACCACCGGCCGGCTGACGCCGGCCGTTCGCCACGTCGGCGCGCTCCAGCTTGAACCGGAAGTATCCCTGGCCGAACCGCACCTGCTCGCCGTTGACCTCGCCGCGGTAGCCGCTGTAGCCGACGCTGCCGTAGACCCAGTTGTCGAACCCATAGCGGAGGTTGCTCGGCCCGGCGTGCGTATCGCGGGTGCCCCAGCCGGTGAACAGCACCTGCCGGACGTCCGCCTTCCCATCGCCGTTGGTGTCCTTCAGGTACAGCGTGTGCGGCGCCTGCGTCACGACCACGCCGCCGTGGACGTTCAGCAGGCTCGTCGGGATGCTCAGCTTCTCCGCGAACGTCGTGACCCTGTCCGCCTTGCCGTCGGCGTCCGTGTCCTCCAGGATCACGATCTTGTCGCGGCCCTCGCCCTCGGGCTGCATCTCGTTGGGGTAGTCCACCGTCACCGCCGCCCACAGCCGGCCGCGCTCGTCCCAGGTCATCGCAATCGGCTTGCCGCCAAACTGCTCGTCCGCCGCGAAGAGCCGCATCTCGAAGCTCTCGGGCACCGAGTAATGCTTCACCGACTTCTCGGGTGGCAGCGGCTTCTGCATCTTCGCGATCGGGTCCGCGGTGGTGCCCCACCGCTCGCCGGCCGGGTAGAACGGCACCTTCGCCGGGACGGACTCGAAGTCCGACTTGGGGCCGCTGATGCCAGTCATCTTCGGCGCATCGACGTAGGCGCCCGCGAGCGCCGGATCCTGCCCGCACGCCCAGCGGACGCCGCGCTCCAGCAGGTTCTGGAAGCCGGGATGGCTCCAGGTCCGATGATCGTGACCCCAGGCGGTGTAGAACACCCGCCCCTTGCCGTGTTCGCGGACCCACGTCCACGGCTCCTTGACGCCGCGCTCGGAGCGGTACTCCAGCACCGTGCGGGCCTGCTCGTTGTGCTTCGTGTGGGTGTACGTCTCGTCCCAGCTCTCGAAGCTGGTGAACCCGCGCGTGACCGGATGCTCGATCCCGGACGGCTCGACCCGGAAGACGCCGGTCTGATGCGCCCGGAACTGCGCGCCGACCAGATCGACGTACGGCTTCGACTGGATGAAGCAGTAGCTCGCGCAGTGGACCGGGATGAAGCCCTTCCCGGAGGCAACGTAGTCGAGGAGCGCCTTCTCCTGGTCGGGGGACGTGAACCGCTCGTGGTTGGCGAAGACCACCAGCCCGTCGTACTGGCCGAGCGTGCCCGGGTTCAGGTCGGCGAGCTTGTCGGAATAGGTGAGGTCGATGTTCCGGGCCGCGAACACCGGCTGGAGCTGGCGATACCGCGCCGCCGGCAGGTGGTGCCCGGCGTCGCCGAGGAAGAGCAACTTCAGCTTCGGCGGCTCCGCGGCCGGCGCCACGGCGGCGAACAGTACGACCAGTGTCGCGAGAGAGGTCCGCATCGCGAGATTCCTCATTCCTCGCGGCTAACCGGGGCTAAAAGTGTCCCAGCCCCGGCGCCACCGCGTTGGTCAGGTGCTGGATGATTCCCGCCACCGCCCCCTGGCGCTTGTTGCCTTTCGCCCGCACCACCTGGCAGTCGGCCCACGACGGCGGCAACGCCCGCCCGTGGGCCTCGCCGACGATCCGGTCGAACAGCCCCGGGTCCGCATCAAACAACAGGCTGTGGACGAACACCGTCGCCGGGTTGAACAGGTTCACCGCCGCCGCCACTGCGATCCCGACGTACCGGGCCGTCACCTGAAGCTCCTGGGCGACCGCCCCCGGGTCCGCCTTCACCAGATCCACCACGTCCTCGACGGCCAGTTCCCGGCCCAGCCGGCGCGACGCCCGCCACGCCAGCGCCGTGTCGCTGGCCACCGTCTCCAGGCAGCCGGTGTTGCCGCACCCGCACGCCCGGCCGCCGTCCGCCACCGCGGTGACGTGGCCGATCTCCCCGGCCATCCCGCGGTGCCCGGCCAGAAGCCGCCCGCCGCTCATCACCCCCAGCCCGACCCCGGTGCTCACGTCGAGCATGGCGAAGTCGTCCAGCCCGACCGCCAGCCCGTGATGCCGCTCCGCCAGGCACAGCGCGTGCGCCTCCTGGAGCGACGCCGCGGTCAGCCCGAGCCGCTCGCCCAGGTCCGCCGCCGGGGCGTGGCCATTGGTGATCGGGACGTTCGGCGACAGGACGCCGCGACCCGTGTGGGCGTCCGTCAGCCCGGGGAAGCTGACCCCCACCCCGAGGGTCGCCACCCCCGGCTTCGCCATCAGCTTCTTGCACCGGCTGGTGAGCGCGGCCAGCAAGGCGGGATAAGTGGCCGGCGTGGGCACCGCTGTGTCGGCGTCGGCGTGGAGTACCCCATCCAGCCCGGCGGAAACGACTTCGCAGTGCCCGGCGTCGATCACCACCCCGAGCACCTGGGCCCGCTCCGACGCCAGCCGCAGCCTCGGCGCCGGGCGGCCACGAGACGAGCCTGTCGCCGCCGACTCCTCCAACAGGCCCGCGGCCAGCAGCGCCGCCACCGCCTTCGAGACGGTCGGCGCGCTCAGCCCGCTTCGGCGCACCACCTCCGCACGCGACAGCGACCCGTGCGCCTGGATGACGCGGAGGACCTGCCGTTCGTTGAGCCGGCCGACCTGACTCGGCCCCAGAGTGGCAATGCGTGAGTGCATACCCGACCACGGTAGCGAGGAAGAAGGTATAGGTAAAGACTTTTCTTAATCTTCCTAACAAATCGCTTGGGCTTTCCCGCACCCGCCGAGAGGTTTTTGTGGCCGGGACGCCGGGCGTTGCGGGTCGGCCGCGGCGGCTCAACTCGGGCTAGGCAAGCTGGCGCTGGTTGGTCTAGACTGCCGGGCCGACCTCCTTTCCGGTCCCCCGGAGGCGCATGGATGCGGATCTGCCTGTTCGAGGACCGTAGAGCGGCCGACCTCGCCCCGCTCACCCTCACCCGGCCGGTATTCGATCTGTTGTGCGGGCTGACCCCTCTCGCCGCCAAGCCCATCCACTACTTCGCTGCGGACGCGGTGGGCTACCTCGTGCGCCCGCTGGTCGCGGACCTGGTCCGTGAGTCTCACCCCCACGCCCCGGTCAACGACCCACTCTGGCTGCGGACCGGCCCGACTGTGCTGGTCAACGCGCGCTGGGTGCCGCCGACCCGTGAGGCCGACCAGCCGGCTCCGACCACCCAGGATCTGTTCACCGGCGGCCCGTACCTGGCCGTCTGCGACGGGGAGTTGGCGTTCGCCGTGGTCGGGCCGGAGTTGCTCGCTGGCGTCTCGCCCACGGCGCTGGACGATTGCCTCGAAGACTGGCTCACGGCCCTGCCACGACAGGAAGTCGGCGGCGCGATCGTTCGCCGACCGTGGGACCTGGTGGACCGCAACGGCGGGCAGATCGCCGACGATTTCCCGTGGGCGGCGGAGACTGACGTGGCCGGCGGCCGGCCGCCGGGTGTCGCACTGGTCGGCCCGGCGGACCGGCTGGTCATCGACCCGTCGGCGCGCGTCGATCCGCTGGTGGCGATCGACACGACCGGCGGCCCCGTCGTGGTCGCCGCCGGGGCGGTGGTGGCCGCGATGAGCCACCTGGCCGGGCCGTGCCTGGTCGGACCGGGGACGCACGTCCTCGGCGGCCGCGTCCGGCCCGGTACCTCGCTCGGCCCGCACTGCCGTGTCGGCGGTGAGGTCGAAGCGAGTGTCATGCAGGGCTACAGCAATAAGGCGCACGACGGGTTCCTGGGGCACAGCTTCATCGGCGAGTGGGCGAACCTGGCGGCCGGCACCCACACCGGCGACCTGCGCAACGACTACGGCCCGGTCAGCGTCCCGTCGGACGGGGTGAGGCTGAACACCGGGCGGCTGAAGGTCGGCTGCTTCGTCGGCGACCACGCCCGGACGGGGCTCGGGGTGCTGCTCGACTGCGGGACGGTGATCGGGGCGTTCGCCGCCGTGCTGCCGACCGGCCGGCTGGCGCCGCGGGACGTGCCGTCGTTCACCCGGTGCGGCCCGGACGGGCTTACCGAGGAACTCGACCTGGCCGCTCTGCTCGCCACCGCGGACGCGATGATGCGCCGCCGCGGCCGCTCCCTGACGCGGGCGCAGGACGCCGTCTACCGCGCCGTCGCCGCCCAGACCGCGGCCCACCGCCGACGTGTGCTCGGCGGGGGCGAGCCGGCACGTCAACGCCGGGCAATGTAACCCGCTTGCCAACCACCCCGACCGAGCTAACCTTGACCAGGCCCGTATCCTGAACTGGCATCCACGCCCTCACCCGCTCGCGCTGCCTATGGTCCCCGGCCTCGCCCTCACCGGCCGCGTCGAACTGAGCGGGCAGAAGCTCGCCCGGGCCGACGTTCGCGAGTGGCTGGCCCGGGCGGCGGTCTGGTTCGAGACGGTCGGGGACGCGGTCCTCGACGCCCGGCTGGACCGCGACGGCGACCGGACGGTGCTGTCCGTCACGTTCCACCCGGCCGCCGAGGACGTGGTGGTGCGGCTGTCGTCGAGCGGAACGGTCCGCCTCACCGCGAACACCTGGCCGGCCGGGCCGGGCTACCACGCGTACCTGTGCGGCACCCTGGACGCCTTCGCCGAGGACTTCGGCATCGTCTGGGACCAGGTCGAGGACCCGACCGGGTTCTCCCGCACGGCCGACCCGGCCGCGCTGCAGACCCACTTCCTGACGTTCCTGCGACGGGCCTGCGACACGCTGGCCACGTCGGGGGACGAACCGCTGGTCCTGGGGCTGCCGGCGGACCACGGGTTCACCCACCCCGGCCCGGTCCTCACCCCGCTCGGGCCGCGCCCGCGCGAGTGGCTGGCCGCGGCCCGGGACTTCTTCCCGTGGTGGACGGCAGAACCGGACGCCGCGTTCTACCGCGACCGGGCGCTGACGCTCTTGTGGTGCGAGTTCCCCTGGCGGCCGCCGCTGACCGAGGATGAGGGCGAACTGACCGATCAGATCGCCGCCGACCTGGAGATGGCCCACTCGCTCGACCCGACCGGGCCGCTGCCGTGGGCGGAGTGGGCCGAGGTTCTCGCCGCCGTCGCGGGCGACCGACTCGGGTTGACCATGCAGGGGATCGAACCCGAGTTGAAGGCCGAGGTGCTGCGGCGAGCCGCGGTGCTCGACCCCGCCACGCGGACGGGCTACCGGCGTTATCCGGTGCGGGTGGAGGTCGGCGGCGGGTGGTCGGTGGAGATCCCCGGATCGTTCGCGGACGGCTGGGACGCGGACGGCCGCACCTGGGTCGGGTGGGACGACCACCGGAGGGTGACGGCCCGCGTCGGCGGCGGGGCGGAGTCATTCGCCCCAGAGTTCGCCGAGGCCCTCGACGAGACCGGCCGCCGGGTGTGGCGGCTGACCGGGCTGGCGCGGGCGAACGGGTGCGAGGCCCTGGCGTACCGCATCGACGTGCCGGACCTCGCCGACCGCGCCTGGGCCGAGACCGTCTGGCGGTCCCTCCGACACGCCGCCAGCCCGGTGAACAGTTCGGTGGCTTAGTGCGGAATCGAGCCATTGTCTTGGCGAACGGCCGGCGTAAGCCGGCTGGTGGAGCCTGCCCCCACCAGCCGGCTTACGCCGGCCGTTCGCCAAGAATGAGCCTTGCTTCGATCGCCTCCAGCGAGACAGACCGACAACTTGAAGGTAGCACTCATGAGCCGGGCCAGCCGCCGTCAGTTCCTCCGCGCCGTGGCCGCCGTGCCGCTGCCGTTCGCCCTCCCCGCCGCGACGGCCGCGGAGCCCGCCGCGGCGGACATCGGTTCGCGGCGTGAGTTGTTCGTGGACGACACGCTCATCGACCGGCTCGGCGGCAAGGCGACGCTGCGACTGCACCACCCGCAGCCGAAGGAAGTCGCCCTGGTCCACGACACCCCTTGGGAGGGCAGCGGCAGCGGCTACCACAGCGTCTTCCGCGATGGCGACCGCTACCGGATGTACTACAAGGCCTGGCACCTGGACGTGTCCGGCGG
Source organism: Fimbriiglobus sp. (assembly GCA_035539575.1). Lineage (GTDB taxonomy): Bacteria > Planctomycetota > Planctomycetia > Gemmatales > Gemmataceae > DASSAT01. The sequence continues at coordinate 20,865 of DATLIF010000469.1, forward strand.
CAAGCTGAACACCTCCGCGCACCCGCTCTACTGCTGCTACGCGGAGAGCACCGACGGTGTCCGCTGGACGAAGCCAGAACTGGGGCTGCACGAGTTCCGCGGGTCGAAGGCGAACAACATCGCCATCGCCAGTGGCAAGATCGGCGGCGTGAACGCGGACGCCGGCCACCCGGCGGTCTTCCGCGACGAGAACCCGGACGCCGCGCCGGATGCCCGGTACAAGGCGATCCTCCGCTCCAACGGGCCGCACGGGCTGCTGGCGTTCCAGTCCGCCGACGGCCTGCGGTGGGCGCCGATGGCGGACAAGCCGGTCATCACCGCCGGGGCGTTCGACTCGCAGAACCTGGCGTTCTGGGACCCGGTCCGCAAGGAGTACCGCGCCTACTGGCGGACCTTCACCGGCGGCGTCACCGACGCGAAGACCTGGAAGCCGACCAGAACTCGCGCCATTCGCACCGCGACCTCGAAGGACTTCCTCACCTGGGCGAACCAGGCCGACCTGACGTATGCGGACTCCCCGCCCGAGCACCTTTACACCAACCAGGTCAAGCCGTATCACCGCGCCCCGCACCTGCTGATCGGGTTCCCGGCCCGCTACGTCGAGCGGCCGTGGTCGGACTCGATGCGGGCGCTGCCGGAGCGGGAGCACCGCGAGCAGCGGTCGAAGGCGGGCCAGCGCTACGGCACCGCGATCACCGAGGGGTTGCTGATGGCGAGCCGCGACGGCGTGCGGTTCAAGCGGTGGAACGAGGCGTTCCTGCGGCCCGGCCCCGAGCGCGAAGGGACGTGGAACTACGGCCACCAGTACGTCGCCTGGCACCTGGTCGAGACGCGGTCCGCCCTGGACGGCGCGGCCGGCGAGCTGTCGCTGTACGCCACCGAGAGCTACTGGACCGGCGACAGCAGCGCCCTGCGGCGGTACACGCTGCGGCTGGACGGCTTCGTCTCCGCGAACGCGCCGCTGTCCGGCGGCGAACTCGTGACCCGGCCGGTGACGTTCGCCGGGTCCGGGCTGGAGGTAAACTTCGCCACGTCCGCCGCCGGGTCGGTCCGGGTCGAGCTTCAGGACGCGGCGGGCGCGTCGATCCCCGGCTACACCCTGGCCGAATGCTCACCGCTTTTCGGGGACACGGTCTCGCGGTCGGTGACGTGGAAGGCCGGCGGCGACGTGGGCAAGTTGGCCGGCAAGCCGGTGCGGCTGCGGTTCGCCCTGGCGGACGCCGACCTGTACGCCTACCGGTTCCGGGGGTAGGCCGGGGTAGTTCTGTCGAAATCCTCGCGGTTGGGGTGTAGTTGGTCTTCAGCCCGAAGGGTTGGGAGTCTTCAGCCCGAAGGGCTGGGAGTCCTCAGCCCGGGGCAACGCCCCGGGTCGGCGGGAGCAACGGACCGGAGCCCTGAAAGGGCGACACAACGCACGCCCGAGGTGTGTCGCCCTTTCAGGGCTCGAAACCTGCTGTCGCCGAGACCCAGGGCTGCGCCCTGGGCTGAGGACTCCCAGCCCTTCGGGCTGAAGAGCGTCCGCCACACACCGAGGTTATTGACAAAGCGCCGGGGTCACGGCTCCTCCCGGGGGACGTCGCCGGCGCCGCGGTGGCGGATCAGGTTCGGCTCGCGGGCGAGCGACACCGCCGTGTCGTAGCTGACCTCGCCCTTCTGGTAGAGCTGCAACAGGACCGAGTCCATGGTCTGCATCCGGTGCTTCTTGCCGGTCTGGAGTTCGCTGTAGATCAGGTGCGGGCTGCCGTCGCGGATGAACTTGCGGATCGCCGGTGTGGCGACGCAGATCTCGGACGAGAGGATCAGCCCACGGCCGTCGGCCCGTGGCAGAAGTTGCTGGGCAACGATCGCCTGGAGGCAGTTGGAGAGCTGGTAGCGGATGTTGTTCTGCTGCTCGGACGGGAAGACGCTGAAGATCCGCTGGATGGTCTGGACGGCGTCCGGGGTGTGCAGGGTGGCCAGCACCAGATGGCCGGTCTCGGCCGCTGCGATGGCGGTGGACACCGTTTCCAGTTCGCGCATCTCGCCGATCACGATCACGTCCGGGTCCTGCCGCAGCACGTGCGTCAGCGCCGACTTGAACGACGGCGTGTCGATGTAGACCTCCTGCTGCACGATGATGCTGCGCAGGTTCTCGTGGACGTACTCGACCGGGTCCTCGATGGTGATGATCTTCGCGCGGCGCTCGCGGTTGATGAGGTCCACCATGAAGTTCAGAGTGGTCGTCTTGCCGCTGCCGGTCGGGCCGGTGACGACGACCAGCCCGCTGGGCAGGCGGGTGAACTCCTCGACCACCGGCGGGATGCGGAGGTCCTCCCGATTGCGGATGGTCGTCTCGCATAGCCGCAGGGCGAACTCCGGGCAGCCGCCGTGGAAGTAGATGCTCACCCGACAGCGGCCGATCTCCTCCCAGTGCCGGGAGAAGCAGAGCTGCATCTGGTCGTAGAGGAACCCGCGCTGGCGTTCGGTCAACAGCTCGCCGACAAAGTGCTCCAGGGTGGGCTGGTCGAGCGGTGCGCCGCCGGAGAGCTGGATGTCGCCGCTGATCCGCAGAGCCGGCGGGATGCCGCGGACGAGGTGGATGTCGCTGGCGTTGTGCTGCCGGGCGGCGCGGATGATCTTTTCGAGCGACCAGGTCATGAGTCTTTCCCACCTCTCCCCTTGCGGGAGAGAGGAGCCGGGGGCACAGCCCTGAGCGGGGGGCGTAAGCCCCCTGAGGGCTCGAACTCACAGGGGGCTTACGCCCCCCGCTCAGGGAGAATAGAAACCGAAACGGGTGACGCGTCGCCCCTCACCCCTCACCCCTCTCCCGTAAGGGGAGAGGGGAAAGGCGGGTCAGTGACCGAACAGTCCCAGCAACTTGCCCAGCAAACTGCCGCGGCGGGCGGTCTGGGCGTCCAGCGCCATCTTGGCCTCGGGGTGGCCGGGGGCCAGGTCGAGCACTCGGCGCAGCGACTCCGCCGTGGCGTCGGCCAGCCCCAGCGCCCGCTCGCAGTCGGCCCGCTTCATCCACAGGAACGGCGACTCCGGCTCAGCCTCGATGGCGGCCCGGAACCGCGGCAGCGCCTTGGCCGGCTGCTTGTGGTGCATCAGCAACAGCCCGATCTCCGCCTGCACCAGCCAGTCCGGGTCGGCGGCGGCGGCCTTGTCGAAGCAGTGCCGGTCGATCGACTCCTTGTTGATGAGCATCAGCTCGCCGCGGACGACCCACCGGTACGCCGACTCGCCCGGCTGCGAGAGCGCCTGGTCGCAGGCGCCCATCGCCTGCCGCTTGTCGCCGAGCCGGCCGAACGCTTGCGCGCGGCCGGCCAGCAGGTCCGGGTGGTTCTTGAACACCTCCAGCGCCTTGCGGGCCCACAACTCGGCCTCGGGGTACTCGCCGAGCAACACCAGCATCTGCACCTGCCCGACCCACGCGGCGATGACCGCCTTGTTGTCCTCCAGGGCGCGCGAGTACATCCGCAGCGCCGTCTCGTGGTGCCCCTGCCGGCGTTCCCGGTCAGCCTGCTTGAGCCAGTGCTGCTCGTCGCGCACGTCCGCGGCGGCGGCCGGCTTGCCGCCGAAGTCGTCCTCGGGCGGCGGCCCGTCGAGTTCCAGCCGGTCGAACCGTGGCATCTTCCGGTCCCCCCGGGTCAGCGGACCCGGCTGCTCTCGGCCAGCGGGTGGAGCTTGTAGAAGACCCGCCCGCGGACCCGGTCGGCGGCGACGTGCCGGAGCGGGCTCTCCAGGTTCAGGCCGGGCCGCTCGCCGCGCTGGTACGGGTTGTTTTCGTACTGGTACTGCGTCCACGGGGCGATGAAGTATTGCCCGTCCGGCACGGTGGTGGACTGGGCCTTCTTCGGCCCCGCGGCCGGCTGCCAGACGGACGGCTCGCCGTTGACGGTGAGCGTCTCGCCGTCCCACCGGACGAGGTCGCCGGGGCGGCCGAGCACCCGCGACATGTACAACCCCGGCTGCATGATGACGTTGAACTGATACCCACTTCGGAGGCGGTTCGTGTCCTCCCACGTCAGCTCGAAGACGATCCACTGGCCGGGCCGGACCTCGCCCGGTCGGGGCGCGAACGCCGGCGAGTAGAGCAGAACGTCCCCCTCCTTGAACGGGGCGAAGTCCTGCCGGACCGTGATCGGCTGGACGGCCTGGTTGAACAGCAGCGGGACCGGGATGTAGATCACGACGACCAGGAGCAGCGCCAGCAGCGCGCCGGCCCGGAACAGGTGGAGCCGCTGGAGGCCGGCCAGCCGGAAGCTGGACAACCCGGCCGAGTAGTGCAGCGAGAACGCCAGCCCGACGACGAGCCCGCCGAGTTGGGTGCCGACGTACAGGACCGCCAGCGCCGCCAGGAGCAGCCAGCCGGCGAGCACGGCCCAGCCGGCGGTGACGGCCCCGACCCGCCGCAGCGGCCAGCCGGGGACGAGCATCCGCAGCCACTCCGACAGCGGCGGCACGTCGTCGCCGAAGAACGGCCGGGCCTCGCCGGTCGTGACCTCGCGGCCGGAGCGGACCGCCTCGCGGCCGCGGTTGAGCCAGGTCAGCCCGGCGTTGCGCAGCCAGCGGCCGTGCTTCGGCGCCCGGGGCGGTGTGGTCGCGATGTCCAGTTGGTCGAAGCGCAGCGTGGTCCCACACCGGCCGCAGGCGGCCGACCCGGGGACGTTGAAGAACTGGCAACTGACGCACTGCACCGAAGGTTACTCCGACCGCAGGTGCTGACTGATGGTGACCTGCCCGTGCAGCGGTTGCTCGTGGTACTCGGCGGTCAGCTCGCGGGACTCCTCGCGGCCGAGGAGCTTGACCAGCGCCTCGACCGCGTCCAGGCACGCGGCGCCCTTGATCCCCTTCGTGCGGATCGTCACCTTCCCGGCGGCGTCGATCTCGATCTCGATCTCCTCGTTCATCGAGCGGGCCTCACGGGTGTCCTGGGACCGCGGCCGTCCCGGCCGCTCGGCGCCGAGCGGCCGGGACGGCCGCGGTCCCAGGACACCCGTGAGGCCCGCTCGATGAACGAGGAGA
>DATLIF010000470.1:0-2610 GCA_035539575.1 Fimbriiglobus sp.
GTTGAGTACCGTCAGCGCCGCCTGGAGGCCGCGGCCGAGCTTGCCGAGGATGTTCTCCTTCGGCACCCGCATGTTCGTGAAGCGCATCTTGCCGGTCGCGGTGCCGCGGATGCCGCACTTCTCGGCCCGCGCCTCGACCACCTCGAAGCCCGGCATGTCCGGCGTCACCAGGAACGCCGTCACCTTGGTGCCGCCTTTGGGGTCCGGGGTGCGCGCCATCACGGTCAGCACGTCCGCGATGCCGCCGTTGGTGATGTAGTGCTTGAGACCGTTGAGTATGTACGCGGAGCCGTCCTCGGTCGGGGTAGCGGTGGTCTGGACGTTGCCGGCGTCGGACCCGGCCTCCGGCTCGGTCAGGGCGAACGCGGCGAGCTTGGTCCCGTTGATGAGGCCGGGCAGCCACTGCGCCTGCTGCTCCTTGGTGCCGAACAGCACCAGGGCACGCAGCCCGATCGACTGGTGCGCGTTGACGAACACTGCGACGCTGGCGTCGTGGCCGCCGAGAACCTCCATCGTCTTGAGGTACATCTGCTGGTTGAACCCCAGCCCGCCGAACTCGGTCGGGATGGTCATGCCCAGGACGCCCAGGTCGCCCAGGCCGCGGACGACCTCGTCGGGGATGCGGGACTCGCGGTCGATCGTCACGGCGTCGATGTGGGCGTCGGCGAACGCCCGGACCTTGGCGGCGGCCTCGTCGGACTTCTGCCGCTGGTCGGGCGGCAGGACGGAGAACGGAAAGAGTAAGTCGCCGCGGAAGCGGCCGAAGAACAGGGACTTTGCGAACCCGAGCTTGCCGGCGTCGGCCAGCAACTCCTCGACCTGCTTCTTCTGTTCGGCGACCTGGGCGGCGGTCAGGGCCATGGGAGGAACCCCCCGATTGCGAGATGGGGAGAAGACCGGGCCGGAAAGGTTGGCCCGGGGATACCCTATTGTACCCCCAGTTTCGCGGAGTGTGGGAAGGCCGACCTTGCGAACGGCCGGCGTGAGCCGACTTGTGGAGCTGGTCCCACCAGCCGGCTCACGCCGGTCGTTCGCAAGGAGCCTCAGGCCGTTACAATGGGTACAGAGAGTGCTCCCCGGAGGATCTTGTCTTGAGCATCCCCAACCTCGATGGGCCGGCGGACCTCATTCGCCGCAAGGCAGAGGCGGCCGTCCACCCGGACTTCGTTCCCGTGGACCACGAGCGTATCCGCCGCGCCGTCCGGGAAATCCTCGCGGCCGTCGGCGAAGACCCCGACCGGGAGGGGCTGCTCGAAACCCCCGACCGGGTCGCGCGGATGTACGCCGAAATCTTCAGCGGCCTGCACACCGACCCGGCGGCCCACCTGCAGAAGACGTTCACCCAGAAACACGACGAGATGGTGCTGGTCAAGGACATCGAGTTCTCGTCGATGTGCGAACACCACCTGTTGCCGTTCACCGGGCACGCGCACATCGGCTACCTGCCTGACGGGAAGGTGGTCGGGTTGTCGAAGCTGGCGCGGGTGGTGGAGGCGCTGGCCCGACGGCCGCAGGTCCAGGAGCGGATGACCGAGGACCTGGCGGATCTCATCATGCGGGAGCTGAGGCCACGCGGGGTCGGGGTCATCGTCGAGGCGGAGCACTCGTGTATGACCATCCGCGGGGTCCGCAAGCCGGGGTCCGCCACGGTGACGAGCGCGCTGCGCGGACTGTTCAAATCGAATCCGACGACCCGCGGGGAACTGATGGCACTGGTGCGCGGCGGCAAGTGAACCAGTTGGCAGCGGCAGTTGGCAGTCAGACAGAGCCGCACGGATCGACGGCGTTTCGTGTATCTTGAACTACTGCCTCCTGCCAACTGCCGCTGCCAACTGGTTCTCCCGTGACCCTCCCCGCACCGCACCAGATCCGTGACGACCTGCGCGGCAGCTTCCGCGGGCGGGTGCTGGTCGATGACACGTCACGCGCGCTATACGCCACCGACGCCAGCCCGTTCGAGGTGACGCCCGTCGCGGTCGCCGTCCCGGCGGACGAGGACGATTTGCGGTCCCTGGTTCAGTACGCCCACGAATCGCAACTCCCGCTCGTCGCCCGCGGCGGCGGCACCGGGCTGGCCGGCGAGGCGCTGGGGCCGGGGCTGGTCGTCGATCTGAGCGTCCACTTCCGCCAGATCCTGATGGTCGGCCCGGACTGGGTGACGGCCCAGCCGGGCGTCACCTGCGCCGCCCTGAACGCGGAGCTGGCACGGGTCGGCCGGCGGTTCGCCCCGGACCCGACCAGCGCGGCGGCCTGCACCGTCGGGGGAATGGTCGCGACGAACGCCTCCGGCGGGACCGCGTACCGGCACGGGTACACGCGGGACCACGTGCTGGGCTTGCGGGTGGTATGGGACGACGGCACCGCGGACTCTTTACTCAACACCTCCCGGGCGGACGACTCACTGTTGCGCACCGTCGAGATCCGGGCGCAGACGTCCGCGCTGTTGGCCGAGAACCGCGACCTGATCCAGATCACCCGGCCGCAGACGCGGTTCAACCGGTGCGGGTACGTCCTGCACGACGTGCTGTCGCCGGCCGGGCTTGACCTGGCGCGGCTGCTCGTCGGGTCGGAGGGGACGCTCGGCATCGTCACCGAGGCGACGGTGCGGAC
>DATLIF010000471.1:0-23839 GCA_035539575.1 Fimbriiglobus sp.
ACCGAAGACGACCCGGTCCGCCCGACGGGGGTGCCGACGGGGGCGTCGCCCTTGCCGGGTTCCACGAGGGCCCGCCGGAGGGCCGCCAGCATGTCCTGGAGCCCGACCGGGTGGGTCAGGAAGTACTTGGCCCCCCGCTGCAGCGACTGAAGCAACGCCTGGTGGTCGTGGCTGATGGTCAGGATCGGCAGCCGCGGATGTTCGACGGACAACTGGCCGATCATCGAGAGGGCCTTGGGCTTGTCCGCATCCAGGGCGACGATCGCCAGGTCGGGCATCGACTGCTGAATGACGTCGAAGAAGTATTCGTACCGTGCGCACTCGGCCTCAAGCCAGACGAAGTCCACGCCGAGCAAGAGTGCGCGGAGAGACTCGCGGGTCGATTCGGTCGGGTCTACGATCGCGACGCGTTGCATGTCCGCCACCGGGGGTCGGGTGTTCGGCAGGGGTGTCCGTCCGTGGGGCCGGTTCGATCAGCCGGCCGGCCCCGGCGAGGGGCCGGCCGGCGGGAAGTCGTCACGTTACGGGATCGGTGCCGGGGTGGTCCCGCCGACCGGGGCCACCGGGACCGGCACGACCGGGGCTACCACCGGGCCGCCGGCCGGGGTGGCACACCCGCCTGGGGCGCACCCGCCGCCGGCGCAGTTGGCGTTCGGGGTACCGCACAGGTTCCCGACGCACGGGAACTTGCAGGCCGTCGGGTCGCACAGGTAAGCCGGGAGCTTGCAGTTCCCGCTATGCACCCGCCGCTGACCCCGCGGGGCCTCCATAAGACCCTCAAGGAATAGCTCATAATCGTCCGGGCTGCGGGTCTCCCGACCAGGAACCCGACGGGGAACCTGGTTGCAGTCCATCGCGTCCACCAGCCGGGGGGTAACCAGGACGATCAACTCCGTTTCCCGCTCGGCGTGTTCGACCGTCCGGAAAAGAGTTCCGACACACGGCATGTCGCCGAGGTAGGGGACCTTGGCGGTCGTGGCCTGGACCTCGTTCTCGATCAATCCGCCAATTGCGAACGTCTGGCCGGACTCCAGCAGCACCGACGAGCGGGTTTGCTGCTCGTTGAAGCCGGGGGAGAACCCGAACGCGGTAGTCAGTCCGCGGCTGTTGTTGACTGACCGGAACTGCGGGTTCACTTCCAGGTAGATCTTGCCGTTACCGAACACGATCGGCAGGACCTCCAACTGGGTGCCAACGTTCTCCAGGATCACGCCGGGGCCGTTGATCCCGCTGGCCGGCCCGAGGACGGCCTGCTGGCCACCGGCTCGGATGAACGCTGGCCGGCCGCTCTGGGTGATGACCTTCGGCTCGCTGAGGAACTTGGCCAGCCCCTCGCCTCGCAGTGCTCGGATCGCTGCGAAGATCCCCGACGGTGCGATGCCGAACGCGAGATTAGCCCCCGAGCTGATCGTTGTCGCGCCCGCTCCCCCAGCCCCACCAACCGTGAAGTTGCCACCGAGCAGGCCGCTGATGGAGCTGCGGAACGCGGCATCGGTGCCTATGACGGCGAAGTCCACGCCGAGCCGCCGGGCCTCGCTGCGGTCCACCTGGGCCAGGGTCACGTCGATCAGGACGTGCTGGGCGCCGCCGATCTGCAGGTTGTTAATGACGTTCGTCACGTTCCCGCCGACCGCGCTGGACGCGATCTTGGCGATCGTGTCGGAGTCCTCGGGCCGGGTGACGAACCCGGTCAGGATGATCACGTTGCCGACCCCGGGGACGACCTCTACGGTCGCGGTCGGGACGGTCCGGCGGATCACCTGCCGTAGCAGCTCGTAGTCCGGTTGCACGACCACGTCGGCCACGACCCGCGACTTGTCGTCGAAGGTCACGGTGACCTGGGTGGCCCCGGCCTGACGGCCGGTGAGGACCAGCGTCTTCGGGCTGGCCGCGTCGGGCCGGGCCTGGAGGACGTCCTCGTTGCGGACAAACACGTCCGCGATCAACTTCGCCCCCGGGGTGTACCGGACCGCCCCGCCGAGCGGAACGATCAGGGCCCCGGTGGTCTTGTCCATCCTCACTTCGGCCGGCGCCCCAGCTTGGTCGGGGGCCTTGGCCGGGGGCTGAGCCAGCGCCGTCCCGGCGGTCATCCCGGCGAGGGCGGCCAGCCCTGCCAGCACGCGACGGCGGAGATACTTAATCCGGTGCATCCTTTCACCTCTCCTCGCTAGGGCCGGCGGGCGTCCTGCCTGCCGGACACGGTCGGTCCTGGGCGATCCCGGGCTGGTCAGGACCCGGGGGTTCCGTCCGGGGCGGGCACTCCCGCCCCGAACGGGTGACTTCACACTTCAACATCACGGCGTGCCGCACTTATAAAGTCCGGCCACCCTCAGGCTTCGTCTCCGGGGCCGGCTCGGCCTGCGGGGTCACCTGGTTGGGTGACTTCGCCGGCTTGGAAACCGACCCATCCTCCTTCACCTCGCCGATGTACCGGTAGTCGCCATCGACCACCTGGTAGCGGTACTTCGTCAAGCCCCTGGCGGTCTGGACGGTCGCGTCCCAGTAGACCGGCTTCTTTTCCTCGACCTTCGGGGCCACCGGCTTGGCCGGGTCATTCGGCTGGGACTTCTCGGTCGGGGCCTGGCTCAGGTCGGGGCCGGGCTTGGGCTGCTGGTTCTTCTCGCCCAGTGCCGAACGGGGCACGAACTGATCGGCGGCCAGATCCTTCAGCAGGTAGCGGCCCGAGTGCTCCTTCAGGTCCAGTGCGAACTGGATCGGGGCCGGCGGGTTGATCTCGATCAGCTTGAACTTCTTCTCGATCACCTCGGCGGTCAACTCGGTGCCGGCAGCCAGGTCCTCGACCGGTACCGGGAGCCGGACCAGGACCTTGCCGGTGCCCGCCTTGGCGTCGGTGCCGTCGTCTTCATCCCGGAGGATGGCCCAGATCTGCTCCTCGGTCGGCACGTTGTGCCACTCGGACGGCTTGTCGGTGTTGCGGAGGATCAGCCGCAAGTCGGACCCGCGGTTGATGGCCGCGTGCAGGAGCTTGGCTTGCTGGCTGTTGACCGCCAGGGAGACCATGCTCATGTTCTGGAAGGCCCCCTGCTGCACCCCTTGCACGTTGGCGTCGATGGCGAGCACCAGCATGTCCAACAGCACCGGGAAGACCTCGACCTTGCCGGTCTTCCTCGCCTTGATGGAACAGAGGATGTCCACCCGGGAACCCGGTCCGGCGAACCCAGCCACGCCCTTCTCCGGTGTCGCGTGGAAGGTCATCATGTTGTAACCCGCTGGCGGCGTGATCGGCGCGTTGAGGGTCAGGTCCTGCGGGTTGAACGGGTCACCGGCCCGGATGGTGCGGACCAGCCGCTTGTCGAGCATCTCCTCCTTCGTGGAGGCGTAGGACGCTGGTACGGAGTCCTTGCTGAACTTGCGGAACGTCACGAACGTGTCGATCTGCTCCTTGGAGAGCTTGGTCCCGACCGGCAGCTCCTTGGCGGCGACCGGGATCTCGACCTGCTCGACCTGCGCCGACTTGGCGCCGATCTGCGAGGTCAGGAAGGCGGCCACCAGCCCACAGCCGACGGCTACCGCGACCAGAATCAGGTTCTTCTGCTTCATCGCTGCCACCCCCTCGGGGAGTACGTGGTTGCGGCCCGCGGCCGCCGGCCCTGATTGGATCGTTTCCGTCCGCCTCACGAGGGGGTGTGAGGTGGTCGTGTATCGACCGCCGCCGGTCGTCCGGCGGGCTTTCCCGCGGCCTGGGGCCGTATACCAGCCGCGGGTCCGAGTCGCGCCCGTTGGCGTCGGCCGGTGACGGACCGGCCGACAATCCAGTGCGTTCTTGTCGCGGAATCGGGCGCACAACCTTAGAACGCACTGGAGCGATCGCAAGGCTCTAGCCGGTTGAAACATCTCTTCCCGGCTTACCCGGTTTACGTCCCGTAGCGGTGCGGTTGACACGGTGAATGATTCGACCAGGACCGCGCCGAGCCTTCAGTTTTTCCGGCCGGGGGGAACGTGCCGAGATTTCGCACTTTGACCGACCTTCCGTTCGGAAGGCCGGTCGGCGGGTAGGGCTGGGCGAAGTGGGGACTTGCGCTGTCGCTACTGGCCGGTCGCCACGAACCGGTACAGGTCAAAGGCCAGGTAGCCGATAAACCCGACACACAGTGGGACGCCGTACGGCAGCCTCCACCAGTCCTTGCGCCGGGAGTTGGCCCGCTCGGCCGCCTTGCCAGGACCGGCGGTGACCATCACCTGGAGGTCGCGAACGATTTCGCGGAAGTTCGATGCATTCTTGTAGAACTGTCGGCGGAGGGCCATCATGACGAGCCCGAACACGCCGCCGACCAGTACCCCGATGGCGAACGACCAGAACAGGACCGTGGCCCCGGCGCCGATGCCGAAGTAGGCGGCCACCCAGGATCCGAAGCCCATCGTCATCTTCACGTCCCCCTGGCCCATCCCGCCGATGAACAGCGCGGGGAAGAGCAGGGCGAACCCAAGCGCGGTGCCGGCGAGCGCGGCCGCGAGCCCGCCTTGCCCGGGGATCGCGTGTACGCCGAAGTCGTGCAGAAGGCCCACATACCAGCCGCTGACCACCAGCGACAGGGTACACCAGTTCGGCACCTTGAACGCGTAGCCGTCAATGAACGCGGCCAGCAACATGCCGAAGCCGATCACGGCCAGCGGCCCGATGTTGATCCCCTGAACGTGCCAGCCGAATGTCTCGACGGCCGCGGACGCCGCCCAGGCGGCTGCAACCCACAGGACGGCGATGAGCGGCACGCGGGCCATGCTCATCAGGAAATCCCGGTCCAGGCCCAGATCATCAGGCTTGGTCGGGACGACGGCCCCAACGGGCGGGGCGGAGACGGCGGTCAGGTCGTTCGCCATGGCTGCGGATACCTTGGGGCTCGAAGGGGGAGCGGGCGGAATAGAGTGAGTCCTCTGTCATGACACCGGGCCGAGCCGATCGCTCGGCCCGGCCCGGTGTGTCTCGGCCGGGGTCCGGCCGGGGGCATTAGCTGGCGGTGCCGCCGAGGGTCGAGCCGACCTGGGAGAAGGTGCTGTTGGCGTTGGTCCCGATCGCGGTGATGGCCGCGATGCAGACCACGATGATCAGGGCCAGCATGACGGCGTACTCGACCGCCGTCGGGCCATCTTCCTTCTTCAGGAACTCAACCACGTTCTTCAGAGCGCGCATGGACCGATCTCCTGGACTGTGTGGAAATGGACACGAATACCGACTCACCGACCGTCCGGGCCGCGTCCCCGCGCGCCCCGGACGTTGGACCAATTCTGCCGCGTCGGGTTACGACCCGCCGCCGACAGCAGCGTTCAGGGCAGCGTTCGCGAAAGTTTCGTTGGCGTTACGGCCGACCAGGGTAATGGCCGCGATACACACCACCACGATGAGGGCCAGCATGACGGCGTATTCAACTGCCGTCGGGCCGTCCTCCTGCTTCAGGAACTCCACCGCGCTTCGGGCGAGCTTGCCGAGCATCGGAATACTCCAGAATCGCTGAGCCCCGTCCGACCCTCCGCGACCGCCTGCCGTTCGCGGTCAGACCGGTTTTTTCCGGGGCCGCGGCCGGCCGCTCGGGAGCGTTGCCGGCGGGTCACTCACGCCCCAACCGTAGAACGCCCGATTTCCGTGTCAAATCGCAGGCATGGCGAAAATCGCAAGGTTCCCGGCCTGACCGACGCCGGCGCGTCGAGAAAACCGACGCGCCGGCGTCGGGTGTTGCTAGCCGGAAACACAGCGAGCCCGCCGTTATCGGCGGGCTCGCGTGGACGTGATAGAGGTGTTGCCAGCTCAATCCTTCGGTCCGGGTGCCGGTGCCGACTCGGGTTTGCCAGGGAGTGAGATGGTAGCGGCAGACCCGTCGGCCAGGACCACCAGCGCCCATTCTCCCAGTGGTACACCCGGGGCCACGGCGATCGTCCCCACGGGCGGTGATGGCGAGCGGGCCACCTCCTTGCCGCTGGCGGCGTCGAGCGTGACTACCTGGCCGGCCTGGTCAGTGGCGATCAGGCGACGGCCGGCCGCGGTCCACCCGACCAGGGCGCCGGCCTGAGGCGATGGGAGGTCCCGCCTGACCCAGGCCGGCTCGGGTCGTGCCGGGTCCAGGGCGACCAGGTGTCGCCGGTCGATCGAGTAAACGACCAGCGTCCGGCCGTCGGCCGTGATGGTGGCTGGCAGGCCCGTCGGCTTGCCCGTGGGTATCGCCGATTTCTCCCCGCTGCGCCAGCGCCGGACCGGGTCGGTTCCCGGCTTGTCGGCGTCGAAGAGGAACGCCACTCCGGTGGCATCCAGTGCCAGGAACCTCTGATTCTCGGCCGAACCGATTGCGGCGGGCGGCATCGTGATCGGTTCGCGCGACTCCCAGGGGCCGCCGACCTTCTCGTGCTTCGCACCCGTCTGCCACCGCCAGTGCAGGAACTTCCGACCGCCGTCTGTGGCCAGGAATTCTTCCGTCCCGAGTGGGGTGAGAAAGCACTCCGGCTTCTCGCCGGCCGCGTCGCCGCGCCACAACGGCCCGACCGCCATTTGGGAGTCGCCGGGGGTGTAGCGGTAGACGTAGCCGTTCGCGACCGGGATCAGGACCGACTCGCCGAACACGACCGGCCGGCCGGCCGGCTCGTCCGGGAGTGGCACGACCGCATCGGAGGCCAGCTTCCCGCCGACGACGCAGCGGACCCGGAGCCGGCGGCCGCGGTCGTCGGCCTCGGGGGCGAGGACCCACGCGGTTCGGCCGTCCGGGGACCCGACGACCGTGGCCCGGCCCGCCAGGTCGGCGAACGGCCGGGCGGCAACCTCGGCCGCTGCTCCCGTGCCGGCGGGATCGGCTCTAGGCGTGGCCGTGTAGACGCCTCCATCCTCATCGGCGACCACGCACGGCCCGTCGGCCGCGGCGACCGGCGGCCCGGCCGGGGTGACGCCCAGCCGGCGTTGCCACCGGGGCTGTCCGGTCGCGAGGTCGAACCCGACCGCCTGCAAATTCGCGGACCCGGCCGGTCGGGCGACGACCACCCCGAGCCCCAGGCCGGGCCGCACCTGTGGGCGGTTCACGGGCTCGCCGACCGGCCGGCCAGTGCCTTGCGGCACGATCCGTAGCCCGCGCGCCGGGTCGATGGCTGTCCTCAGCCGGACGAGTTGCCCGCTGAGGATAGCCCAGTAAGTGTCTTCCTCGACGGCGACCACCTGCGACCGGGCGATCGCGTCCTGCTCGCCGGCCGGCTTCTGCGTGGGCAGGGTAAAGAGTGGCGCGTCGGCGTTGCCCGCCTGGTTGACCCCGAACGCGACGAACGCCCCTGCGTCGGTGGCGAGCACGACCCGCTCGCCGTCGGACCGCGGCGGGAACCACGCCCAGCCTGGAGTCGTTACTTCGGCGGCGCGCGGGGTTGGCTCCTCGACCGGGACGCCGCCCGGGCCGGCCAGGGTGTCGGTCGGCGGTAGTGGGAAGGCTCGCAGCTTCATCGCCTGCGGCCCGTCGGCCTGGGCCAGGATCATGTACCGCGGCCCCTGTTCGTCGGCGGAGGCGATCAGGACCGGCTCACCGCGGAGTGAGTCGTTCGGGTGGTCGGTCAGGAACACGCGCACGCAGCGGGGCTGCTGCTGAAGTCCTTGATCGTCCTCGCGGCCGACCTCGAAGACGAACACCCGGCGGGCATCGCCCGGTACGAACAGGTAGTTCAGGCCAGGCCGGCGGCCGGGGAGGACCGCGATCCCGGCGCCGACCGGCTGGCGGAGGGTGACCTCCCCGGTCCGCGTGCCGGTGGTCGTCTCGAACTCGACCACCTTGCCGAACGGGTCGCGCAGCGGCAGGTACACCCGGCCGCCGACCAGGACCGGCCGCGCGGCCGGCAGGGCCTCCAGCGGCTGATGCCAGACCGGCTCGCCGGTGCGGGCGACGCGGGCAGTCAGCCCCGGCTTGCCGGCCACCTCGCCGGCGACCAGCACCCAGTCGGCCGCGCCCCCGCCGCCGGCCGACACCAGCGTCGGCAGGTCCACGCTGCGCGGGTCGGCGGTCGGTGCTGACACCCGGACGCCCCAGAGCAGCCGGCCTGTCTCGGCGTCCAGGGCGTACAGGATCCCGCGGGCAACGGCGAAGACCGCGTCCGGGGTGACGCCCGGCACGGGCCGCGGGTCGGGGCTGCCGGCCACGGGGGCCGCGAACAGCACCGGACGCAGCGGGTCCGCCGGCGTGGCGACCGCCGGGCGAGCAATCGATGTGTACTTGACGTTCTCCTGAAGCCACTTCTCGGCGGCCGCGAGCATCTGAAGCGCTTCAGCATCATCAGTGAGCTTGTTGTCCTTCAACGCGACCTGGAACGATCCGATCCGCTCGGACGTGATCTTCGGGTCGGTCGGTAGGTCGCGGAACGGGGCCAGCACCGACAGACGGTGCCGCTCGGAGGTGAACGTCTTCTCCAACCCGTCGAACCGGCCGCGGACCGACGCGAGGTTGTCATCCTGCCGGTCGCGGAACCGGTCGATCTTTGGCAGCAGGTCGCGGGCGTCCTTGACGGTCTGCTCGGCTACAGCCAGGTCGTCGAGCTTCTTGCTGCGGTCGGCCTGGAACGACTTGAGCCTGTCGCCGGCGTGGTCGGCCAGCGTCTCGGCGAGCCGACGGCCGGCCTGGACCACGTCCGCGCCGAACCCGGACTCCGGCTGGGCGTAGCTCGACTGGCCGTGTACCTCGACGAACCCGTTGAACGACTTCATGGCCGGGGCTGGGTTCTCGCGGGACGTGACCGACCCGACCGCCGCCTGCGTGCCGGAGAGATCGGCGAAGAATCGATACTTCTCCGCGTCCGAGCTGCCGTCGAACCGCACCAACAGTTCCTCGTACTTCTGCTGGGCCGCGGGGAAGTTACCGTCCTTGTACGCGGCCTCCGCCTCTTCCGCGAGCTGGCTCTCGGTCAGGATGGCGTACCGGTACAGCCCAATCCCGGCGACGGCCAGCGTGCCCAACACAGCGACCGCGACGCCTGCGAGCAGCAACTTTGGCACACCCCGACGGCGGCGGCGGCGGATGAACGGATCCTCGCCGTCGTCCCGGTCCGCGGGGACCGGGGCCGCGGCGGCAACCCCGGCCGCGGGTGGAGCGTCGCCGGACCACGCGACCTCCTTCGGGCCGCGCAGGAGCTGCGCCTTCGGGAGTTGCCGGGCAGTCGGGACCGACCGGGCCGTCCGCACGTCGTCGGGTAGCGGGGCGAGCGTCGGCGGGTTCAGCTCGTCGTGGAGTGGCTGAATGGTGGGCGGGTTCAGTTCGTCGCGCGCGGGCTGAATGGTGGGCGGGTTCAACTCATCGTCGGGCAGCGGGGCAAGCGTCGGCGGGTTGAGGGCGTGATCGGCGGCTGGGTTGACGCGGGCCGGGGCGTTGTAGTCGTGCGACTCGATGCGCTCGAACGGCTGTTCATCAGCCCGCGGCACCTCGACCGGGGCCGCGGCCGACTGGGCCACGAACACCTCGCGGCACTCTGGGCATCGCATCGACTTGCCGGCCATCTCGGGGCTGAGCTGGAACCGGGTTTCGCAGTGTGGGCATTCGACCGGGATCGTCACAGCCATCCCCTCGGGCGGGCGCAAGCGCGGGACGTGAGGCGGACCGATGGTCGCATTGTAAGGCCGGAACGCCCCGCCCGGAACCGCGTTTGCGCACCGGTCAAGTCGCCGGGGTCAGACCGCCAGAGCGCCAAGAGCGCCAAGAGCGCCAGTGCCACCCCCCTCAGAGAAGGATCGCCTTAAGTCGTTGCTTGGACTGATAATCGGCTGAGTAAGCGTGCCATTCGCCTGGCAATTTGGGAGTCGTCCGGACGGGCTATTTTCGAGTGACTGATCCAGTGGATAACTGCGCAAACCAGCCCGGTTCGGTCGAGGAGGGACACGAAATTCGGGTCGATGGCCACGGGGCCGCCGGCGGTGTGGTAGGCGGCCAGGCCGTGCCGTATGCGGTCAAGGTCGCCGTCCACGAGGTCGCCGAGCAGTCGGGCGAGGTCCACGGCGGGGTGGTCGATCTTCATCGCACCGTAGTCGATGACCCCGGTGACACGGTCGCCGCTGAAGAAGACGTGGTCGTGCCAGACGTCGCACAGGCAAGGGAAGACCGACACCGGGCGGTCGGCCCACGGGCGGAGG
Organism: Fimbriiglobus sp.; assembly: GCA_035539575.1. GTDB lineage: Bacteria > Planctomycetota > Planctomycetia > Gemmatales > Gemmataceae > DASSAT01. Next base: position 10,091 of record DATLIF010000471.1, read on the forward strand.
GCAGCGATTGCGGACGGGACGTGCGACCGCAGCAGGTCGAGTCCTCGCGATCTGGCGAGAGAGTCCGCGTTGAAGTCGTCCAACATAGCCAGCCGGCGTAGGACGCCCGGACACGGGGTGTGCGTCGGGGGTTGCGTCGCCCAGCAGCGGTGCAGCGCCGCCAGGGCGGTACACGCTGCGGTGAGCCTGGCGTCGGACGGGTCGCGGCGGAAGTCGGCGGCGCCAGGAACCCATGCGGTCACGTCCCAGACATGGCCGGCATGTTCGACCAGTGATCCGCCGTCGCGGGTTGGCACGATGGTCGGCACCAGCCCCGTGACACGGGCGGCGGCCATCCAGCGGTGGACGGCGGCGAGGCGTTCGGCCGGGTAGCCGTTCGGCCACCCCTTGAGAGCGAACGCAGGTTGGCCGGCGAGGTCGCCGCGCCAGACGCGGGCGCCGCTGAAGCCGCTGAAGCCGCCGGCACTACCGAGCGCGGTCCAGTCGAGGTTGGCGACGGCCGACGGGTATCGGGAGAGGATTGCGCGCTCGGGAGTTGGAGTCATCGGTGCGGACTCGCGGCTCCCACTGATATCACCGCGCCACGTCAGCCACCGTCGGGCGGGGGCGGTCGTCGGCGAGCGGGACGGCCTTGCGCGCCGCCTCGGCCAGCGGCTTCGGGTAGACGCCGAGCACCAGCGTCGCCGCGGCACAGACCACCGCCGCCACCAGCGCGGGCCGGCCGCGGGGTCGGTCGCTGGATTGTAGCGGCTGCCGCAGGTACATCACGCCCAGCACCCGCAGGTAGTAGACCGCCCCGACGGCGGCGTTGACCGCGAGGACCGCCGCCAGGACGCGGTACATGTTCCGCATCGGCCCGACCGTCGGGGCGTCGAACGCGCTGACGAACAGCAGAAACTTGCCGACGAACCCGGCCGTCAGCGGCAGCCCGATCAGGCTGAACAGCATCACCCCTAGCGCCCCCGCCGCGACCGGGTGCGACCGGCCGAGGCCGCCCAGGTCGTCCACCGTCTCGGGCTTGCCGTCGGGTCCGGCCAGGTACAGGAGTACCGCGAACGCCCCGACCGTCATCAGCCCGTAGGCGACGAGGTAGAACAGGACGGCGTCCAGCCCGGTCTGGGCCGGCACTGTGCCGCGGGCCTCCGGCAGCGACAGCGCCACCACCAGCCCCAATAGCATGTACCCGCCGTGCGCGATGCCGGAGTACGCCAGCAACCGCTTGAGGTTGTCTTGCAACAGCGCCAGGACGTTGCCGAAGGTCATGGTCGCGGCGGCGACGATCCAGAGCATCAGCGGGATCAGGGTGTGGACCGAGTCGAACGGCAGGTCGTCGATGGGCGGCGAGAGCAGGCCCAGCACCCGGGCCAGGGCGACCAGCCCGGCCACCTTCGGGACGAAGGAGATCTGCGCGACGACGCCGGTCGGCGCGCCCTCGTAGACGTCCGGGGCGTACCAGTGGAACGGGAACGCCGTCACCCGGAACCCCAGCCCGGCGACCGCCATCATCGCCGCGACCAGGGCCACCGGCGAAACCTCCTGACGGTGCGCCGCGGCGAGGGTCTGCACCACCGCGCCGAGGTTCGTGGTGCCGGTCAGGCCGTAGAGGTAACTGAACCCGAACAACAGGACCGCCGACGACAGGACGCTCAGCAGGAAGTACTTCAGCGCCGCCTCGTGAGCGGCCCGGGTGCGGACCGGCAGGTAGAGCAGGACGTAGGTCGGGATGCTGACCAGCTCCAGGGCGAGGAACAAGGAGACGAGATCGTTGGCCCGGCCGACCAGGGAGACTCCGGCAGCGACGATCAGCGTGCAGGCGGCGTAGTCCGCGGCGTTCCCGTCGCGGACTTCCGGCCATGCCAGGAGCAGGAAGACGGCCGCGGCACCGAGGGCCAGCCAGCGGACGAACGCGGCCAGGCCGGTCGGGTCGAACGGGGCCACCGACCGCGGGTCGAACGGCGTCCCCTCGACCGTTTGCCAGAAGGCGGCGACTTCCTGCCCGCCCAGGAGCGCGGCCGCGACCGCGGCGCCGGCCACCCCGGCCAGCGCGAGGAGGATCGCCGGCAGCCGGCGCGGTACGAACAGCCCCAGCAGGAACAGCGCGCAGGCAACCCCGACCAGGACCGCCTCCGGGACAATCAGCCCGAAGGCGCCGGTCAGGAACTCTTGCTGGACTTCGGGCAACGACTTCACGGAGATCGGCCTTCTTGTAGGGTGGGTCGAGTCTTCGAGGCCCACCGTCTGGCGCTCAGGTGGTCACGGTGGGCCTCGAAGACTCGACCCACCCTACAGAAGCTCAGTCCCGTAGCGGCCGGGCGGGCACGGCGGCGGGGCCGCCGATCAGCGCGCCTGGCAACTCCAGCGGCGGCCGTCGAACCATGACACCGGCCCGGATTCGGGCGTGGTCGCCAAAGAGGGCTACCACCCCGGCGTCCGCCCTCATCGTGTCGAGCACCGGCCTCGGGAACACCCCGAGCAGCACGCACAGGGCCGCCGGCAATCCGAACGCGAACGCCTCCCGGCCGGTCAGCCCCGGTACCGGGCCGGCCGCCGTCGGCGGCTCCGCCAGCGGGCCGAAGAACACTCGCCGCAGCATGGTCAGGACGTACCACGCCGACAGCAGAATGCCGACCGCGGCGCACCCGGCCAGGGTGTACCCCAGGCTGTTGGTCAGGGACGGGTCGAACAGGCCGGCCAGCATCAGCATCTCGCTGACAAAGTTATTCAGGCCCGGCAGCCCGATGCTCGCCAGGCAGATCACGAAGGCCAGGAAGGTGTACCCCGGGAACTTCGCCCAGAGCCCGCCGTACTGGTTCATGTCCAGCGTGCGGTAACGGTCGAAGAGGAACCCGAGCAGGGCGAACATGGCCCCGGTCGCCAGGCCGTGGTTGAGCATGTGCAGGGTGGCGCCGGTGGCCCCCTCCGCGTTGAACGCGAACACCGCGACCACCACGAATCCGAGGTGCGAGACGCTGCTGTAGGCGGTCAGGAGCTTCATGTCGCGCTGCGCGTAGGCGCAAAAGGCAGCGTACAGGATGCCGGCGGCGCCCAGTCCGCCGATCACCGGCAGGCCGTACTCCAGGGCAGCGTCCGGGGCGAGCGGCAGTACCAGCCGCAACATGCCGAACGTGCCGAGCTTGGCCAGCAATGCCGACAGGAGCATCGTCACCCCCATCGGCGCCTCGGCGTAGGCGGCCGGCAGCCAGGTGTGGAACGGGACGACCGGCACCTTGACCATGAACCCGGCGACCAGCGCCACGAACAGCCACGCCTGCACGACGCGGTAGCCGTCCTTGTTGGCCAGCAACTCGCTTCGCCGCTCCCCGACTGCGGCGAGTTCGGCCTCGGCCCGCCGGACGGCCGGGTCGTCGGGGCCGGTAGCCGCGACGCGGGCCTGGTCGAGCCGGCTGGCGGCCTGCTCGGCCCGGCGGCCGGCTTCGCCGACCATGAACCAGTGGGTCAAGGACCATGCCTCGACGTTCTGCATCAGCCGGGGGATGGAGAAGGTGATCGGCCCGGGGTTCGGGGCGATCACACCGGTGTCCGTCACGACCGGGCCGTAGTGCGGCTTGGCCTTGCGCGCGTCGCCTTCCTTGGGGGTCGGGTGCAGCGGGGTCGGGTTGGTCAGGACGATGCCGACCAGCCCGGTCAGCGTCAGCAGGCTGCCGAACAGAGTGTACAGGAAGAACTTCCTCGCGGCGTCGCGCCGGCCGCCGCCGACGCCCCAGTGGCCGATCAGGAAGAAGGTCGGGATCAGGGTCAGCTCGAAGAAGACGTAGAAGACCAGCACGTCGAAGGCGCAGAACGCCCCAAGGACGCCGGTCTGGAGGACGAACAGCCAGGCGTAGTAGGCCCCGGCGCGGTCGGTGACCGACTCCCAGGAGACGAGCACGGCGATCAGCGTCATGAGACTGGTCAGGCCGACCAGCCAGACGTTCAGGCCGTCCAGGCCGACGAAGAACTGCACCTCCGGCGGGGGCACGTCGGGGCCGGGTCGCGGTCCGAGCGGCAGGAGGCCCCAGGTGGTCTCGTGAATCTGCGATCCGAGGTCGCCCTCGTGTCCGGGGTCGCCGGGCACGGCGATGGGCGTGAACCCCGGGTCCGCGTGGTACGGGGAGTATCCGATGCCCAGCGGGTCGCCGCGGTCGGTCAGCATGACCGCGGTGAGCGCAACGACCGCGCCGGTCAGCAGCAGGTGGAGGATCGCCAGCCACAGGGCGAGCCAGCGGGCCCGCCCACTGGAGCCGCCGCCCAGCCAGCAGACCAGCGCCGCACCAAGCGGGGTAAACAGCACCGCCAGGAAGGCGATGCGGAGCAGCGGGATCGGGTGGAGGAGGGAGTCCATAGGGGCCTGGGTCAGCGGACCGACCGGAACACGATCACGGTCAGGAACACGGCCAGCCCGAGCACCATGCCCAGGGCGTAGAACTGGACCAGCCCGTTCTGCAGGGGCCGCAACAGCGCCCCGAGGAACCGCGGCAGGAAGCTGACCAGCCGGGCCAGCGAGTCCAGGAAGTAGTCGAACTGCCGTCCGGCGGTGGCGAGCGTCTCGGCCGGCTTGACGACGGTCGCGTCGTAGACCTCGTCCACGTAGAGCTTCTCCCGCGACAGCCGGTAGACGCCGGCGAGCGTCGCGGGCACCGTCTCCTTGCCGTCGCGGTAGGCCCACCATGCCAGACCCAGCCCGGCGAGCGCCGCCAGCGTGCCGAGGGCGGCGATCATCAGGTTGAAGTGCGGGACCTCGACCGCGTGTTCGGTGAGCCGGTTCGCCAGTTGCACGGTCGGCGACCTGGAAAGGAACCCGCTGAAGGCGTGGTTGAACGGCTCGACCGCGATGCCGGCGAACACCGCGCCGACGGCCAGCACGACCAGCGGCCCGAGCATGATCCAGGGCGACTCGTGGGCATGGTGGCCGGCCTCCGGCGGGGTGCGCTCTTCGCCCCAGAAGGTCAGGAAGTATGCGCGGAAGGTGTAGAACGCGGTCAGCAGTGCAGTGAGGAGCGCTACCACCAACACGAACCAGTACAGTCCGGCGTTCGGCCGTCCCGCCTCCGCGGCCATGTACAGGCTGTCGAGGATCGCGTCCTTGCTCCAGAAGCCTGAGAGCAGCGGCAGGCCGGCCAGGGCCGCGGCGCCGCACAGGAACGTCAGGTGCGTCACCGGCATCAGCTTCCGCAGGCCGCCGAAGCGGCGCATGTCGATGACGTTGCCCATCGCGTGCATCACCGACCCGGACCCGAGGAACAGCAGCGCCTTGAAGAAGGCGTGCGTGAACAGGTGGAAGATCGCGGCCGCTACGGCGACGTTCGGGGCGACCGGGCCGCCGCAGCCCAGCGCCATAAACATGAACCCGAGTTGGCTGACGGTCGAATACGCCAGCACCCGCTTGAGGTCAGTTTGCGCGATGGCGATGAACGCGGCGAGCAGCGCCGTCAGCCCGCCGACGAGGGTCACGACCAATTGCGCCGTCGGGGACAGCACGAACAGCGGGGCGCAGCGGGCGAGCAGGTACACGCCGGCCGTCACCATCGTGGCGGCGTGGATGAGTGCGGAGACCGGCGTTGGGCCTTCCATCGCGTCCGGTAGCCAGACGTACAGTGGCAACTGCGCCGACTTGCCGACCGCGCCACAGAAGAGCAGTAGGCACGCCGCGGTCATGTGCGGGTGCGTCTCCGGGCGTGCGGCGATGTGCTCGAACAGGCTGGTGAGGTTCGTGTGGTAGCCGCCGACCTGCCACAGGTAGAAGACGCCAAGGATCATCCCCACGTCGCCCAGCCGCGTCACGAGGAACGCCTTGCGGGCGGCTGCCGCGGCGGAGGGCTTGGCGTAGTAGTACCCGACCAGCAGGTAACTGCAGACGCCGACACCCTCCCAGCCGGCGATCAGCAGCATGAAGTTGTTCGCCAGCACCAACAGCGACATCGAGAAGACGAACAGGCTCATCAGCCCGAAGTACCGGGCGTAGCCGGGGTCGGGGTGGCCGTGTTCGTCGCGCATGTATCCAGCGGAGAAGACCGCGATCCAGGTGGCGACGAACGTCACGGTGGCGAGCATCACCGCCGAGAGCGGATCGACGTGGATCACGAACCGCGCGGCGAAGTTGCCGGCGCTGAACCACGTTACCGGGATGCTGCGGAAGGACGGCTCGCCCTCGGTGCCGGCGACCTGCACCAACGCGATGATCGCCAACACCGCCGCGGAGGCGAAGGAGACGATCGCCGGCAGGTGCGCGAACCGCCAGAGCGGCGTGGCGCTCAGGAGTGCCATCAGGACCGCGGCCGCCAGCGGCAGGGCCAGCGCGATCAGGGCAAATTCGACCGGCCCCAGGCTAGACACGGGCGGGCTCCTCCTCGGCGGGCTTGGCTCCGGCCGGCGGCAGCGTCGGGTAATCCGGCTCCGGCTCCGCGGGCGGCAGCGGCTCCACGTCCACGGCCGGCGGCAGTCCGGCCTCGCGGACCGCTTGCCAGTCCTCCGAGTCCAGCGACCGGTTGCGGCGGTACACGGTCAGGAACAGCGCCAGCGCCAGCCCGGCCTCACACGCCGCCACGGTGATGATGAACAGGGCGAACACCTGCCCGCCCATGTTGCCGTGATACCGGCTGAACGCGACCAGGTTCAGCACCACCCCCTGCATCATCATCTCGGCGCAAAGGAACACGGTGATCAGGTTGCGGCGGGTCAGGAACCCGACCAGCCCGATGCCGAACAGGATCGCCCCGACCGCCAGGAAGTGCCACACCGGAATCACGCCACGCCCTCCCGCCGCCTGTGGGCGATGGCCACCGCCCCGATGGTCGCGACCAGGAGCAGCGTCCCGGCCATCTCCACCGCCAGCAGGTGCTCGGAGTACAGGGCGAACCCAACCGCGGAGACGTTCCGGGCCGGCAGTTCGCCGCGGCCGTACAGCAGCACCGTGTCCTCCCGCAGCGAGTTCAAGTCCTGCCTGACCGCGTCCAGGTTCGGATTCGCCCCGAGCAGGTTGTTGTCGAGCCGGTCGGAGACATCCTTGGCCCGGTCGCGGAGCTTGTCGGCCTGGTCGATCACCGTCCAGGTGCGGGCGTCGGTCCGGGCCGGCTGTAGCCGCTCCTGCACGGTCGGCCGCGGCGGCCCGTCGCCACCGGGCGGCGGCGTCTCGCCGGGGGCGTAGCCGACCACCGCGCCGAGCCGTAGTCGGGCCTCGCGGGCCAGCCGGCCTAGATCCTTCGCGTCGCTGGCCTGCGCGGCCTTCTCCAGTGCGTCGGCCGCGGCGGCGAGGTCGGCGCGATCCGCATCGGTCACGGGCGGGGCCGGCAGCGGCCTCGGGGCGCCGTCGGACGCCGACGCCGGCGAGCTCAGATACAGGGCGAACAGCACCAGCCCGGCGAACGCGAACCCGGCCAGGCTGCCCAGCAGCGGCTCGCGGGTGCGGTCGTTCTCGTCGGACGGCCCCTCGGTGCGCGACAGCATCAACACGAACAGGAACGTCACGATGATCGCGCCGGCGTAGATGATCAGCGTCGCGGCCATCAGGAACGGTGCAGCCAGGAGCAGGAACAGCCCACACGTCGAGAGGATCACGAACGCGAACGCGATCGCCCCGCGGGCCGGGTTACGCTGCGCCACCAGCACCACCCCGAACCCGACCGCCCCGGCCGCGAACAGCCAGAACAACACCTGACCGACGACGTCCGCGGACGGCCGGCCGAACGTGCTCAGGACGAACAGCCCGGCCGCGACCGCCGCGGCCAGGCACAGGAACAGCCCCGCCGCGACCGACCGCCCGCGCGGCTTCGGCAGCAGGACGAACAGCCCGGCCGTCCCAAGCAGGGCAGCCGCGGCGATCTGCCCGACGGGGTTCAAGTCTGTGACGGCAAAAGAGGTCATTCGGGGCTCGTGAAAACGTTCACAAGGTCAGCGGCTGTCTTACAACCGAGGGCGAAGCGCGTCAGCCCTTCCGGGCGAACGGCCGGCGTAAGCCGGCTGGTGTTGCAGGCTCTACCAGCCGGCTTACGCCGGCCGTTCGCCCGAAGGCGGCGCCTCGGACGCCGGCCCGAGCCGTCCGGCCTGCGTGCGGACCGGGTCCGTTCCCCGCCGCACCGTCTCGTCGAAAACGCTCAACAACTTTTCCTTGTCGAACATCATCTGCTCGCGGCTCAGGCCGGTCAGGTCGTAGAGGGTCGTCAACTCGATGGCGTCCACCGGGCACGCCTCCTCGCACATGCCGCAGTAGATGCACCGCAGTTCGTCGATGACGAACGTCTCCGGGTACTTCTCGCGGTCTTTCCAGTCGGTCGGGGCCGGGGCGGCGACGATGTCGATGCAGTGGGCCGGGCAGGCGGTCGCGCACATGTAGCAGGCGACGCACTTGACCCGGCCCGCCTCGTCGCGGTTGAGCCGGTGGACGCCGCGGTAGTTCGGCGGCAGGTTCGGCTCCTGCTCCGGGTACTCCTCCGTGACCTTGCGGCTGAACATGTGCGACAGCGTCGTCGTGAGCCCGTCGGCCACGATCGGCAGATAGAGCTGCCCGAAGAGCCCGAGCCTCGGCTCCTCCACCCAGCGGACATCGGATTCGGTCATCGGCATGGCAAGTCCTTCTCGGCACGTATGTGACACCTTCCGGCACACCGACCGGCAGCGGCCGGGTGTACTTCCGCGGCCGGTTGTTCGGCCCGCCGGACCGCACCGCGATCAGCCCGGCCGCGATGAACAGCCCGACCGACAGCAGCGTCAGCACCCACAGCGGCAGCCCGAACTGGCGGACCACCATCGCGACCAGTAGGTGCAGGATCGCCAGCGGGATCATCACCTTCCAGGCCAGGCCCATGAGTTGGTCGAACCGGAACCGCGGGATCGTCCACCGCACCAGCAGGAACAGGAAGACGAAGCAGAACATCTTGAAGCCGAGGATCGCAAAGCGGATCAGCGTTTCCCAGATCGTGCCCTGACCCACGTTTTCCAGACCGAACAGGCTCCATCCGCCCCAGAAGACAATTGTCATCAGGAAGCTGGTGGTAATCATGTGGGCGTACTCGGCCAGCAGCATCAGCCCGAGCTTCATCGAGTTCGAGTACTCGGTGTGGTAGCCGCCCACTAGCTCCTGCTCGGCCTCCGGCAGGTCGAACGGCAGCCGGTTCGTCTCGGCGAACACGCTTGTCAGGAACAGGAGGAACGCCAGCGGTTGCCACAGCACGAACCAGCCGCGCTCCGCCTGCCAGTCGATGACCTTCTCCAGGTTCAGCGACCCGGCGAACAGCAGCACGCCGACGATCGACATGCCCAGCGGGATCTCATAGCTGATGATCTGCGCCGAGGACCGCAGCGACCCGAGCAGCGAGTACTTGTTGTTGGCGCTCCATCCGGCCAGGATCACGCCGTACACGGCCAGCGAGCCGATCGCTAAGACGTACAGGATGCCGATGTCCAGCCCCGGCTGGATGGCGAACGTGAACTGGCTTTGGTAGTTCGTCTGGGCTTCGGTGAACGCGGCCACGGTCGGCTGCGGGTCGGGCGGCGGGGTCGTCGGGCCCACCGGGACGACGGCGATAGCCAGCAGCGCCGTGCTGAACGCGACGATCGGAGCGAGGACGAAGAAGACCTTGTCCACGTGCGACGGGATGACGTCCTCCTTGAGGAACATCTTGCCGCCGTCGGCGATCGGCTGGAGCAACCCCCACGGCCCGACCCGGTTGGGGCCGACGCGGTCCTGCACCCAGGCGGCCACCTTCCGCTCGGCCAGGATCAGGTAGGCGACGACGCCCATCACGAACGCCAGCACCCCGGCGATCATCAGGGCGGTGTTGAGCAGGTTGAACTCGGGCATCATCAATTCTCAGACGGTCTGCAACTCGATCTTCGTCCCGGTCCGCGGTACGTCCGTCAACCCCGCGAACTCCGCCACCACACCGGCCAACTCCTTGCGGATCGTCGCGGCCTGGGCCAGCCCCTTGCGGCCGAGCAGGTCGTAAGCAATCTGCAACTCGCCGCGCACCTCCGTCGGCGGGCGCACCGCCCGGCCGAAGCTCTGGGCGAGTCCCGCGTGGTTGACGTAGGTGCCGTCCTTCTCGTAGCCAGCCGTCGCCGGCAGGACGTACTTCGCGGCCTCGGTCAGCGGCGACGGGAAGAGGTGCTGCACGACGAGCAGCACCGGCGGCTTGCCGCTCGCGCCGACAGCGGGAACAGTCCACTCGGCGTTGGGATACCCGCCAGCGAAGAACACGGCCTCGGTCCGGGGTGCCTCCTCGACCGGCACCACATGGCCCTCGAAGTGCTTCAGCACCGCCTCGACGCCGCGGCGGTTCGGGCACTTCTCGGCGCGGATCGTGAACCTCGTCGGCTCGACCGGGTTGCCCCGCACGTCCTTCGGATACTTGTCGTCCTCGCCGACCACGGGCACCGGGCCGAGCACCAGCTTCGCGTCCGGTGAGATCGCTTTGAGCGCCGTCGCGTACAGGTACGCTTCCTCCACCGTGAGGAACGGCGACAGCACGCCGACCAGCCCCGACGCGGCGGCGAGGTCGGCCTTCAACTTCGGCAGGAGGTCGTGCCACGTCGCCCGTTGGCCGGCCATCGTCGGGCGGACGATCCGCTCGCCGCTGTTGACGAAGTGGTAGCCGTAGCGCCCCTCGTCGCACATGAAGTAGCCTTGCGCGTCGGGGTTCACCCGCGGCCGCAGACGGTAGACGATGTCCTTGTTGTGATCGACGTGGACGCTGCACCCGGTGCTGCACAAGGAGCAGACGCCGTCGGTGTCCTTCAGATACCAGACCCGCTGCGTATACAGGAAGTCCTTGCTGCCGAGCGCCCCGACCGGGCACAGGTCCACGACGTTGCCGGCGAGTTTGTTCTCCAGCGGCCGGCCGGGGAAGACGTCGATCTCCGAGTGGTGGCCGCGGCTGGTGACGGTCAATTCGGCAGTGCCCGACACCTCGCGGGTGAACCGCACGCACCGGGTACACATGATGCAGCGGTCGGTGAACAGGGTGATCGTCGAGCTGATGTCCGGCTTGTTCGGCGGGGTGTTCTTCGGGTCCACCATCCGGCTCTCGGACCGGCCGAACTGGTAGCTGAAGTCTTGCAGCTTGCACTCGCCGGCCTTGTCGCAGACCGGGCAGTCGAGCGGGTGGTTGAGTAGTATGCCTTCGAGCGTGTCGGCCTGTGACTTCTTGGCGCGGTCGCCCGGCTTGTAATTGGCGTCGTAGGGCAGTGCAGCAACAGACTCGTCGCGCTTGTCGTACTCGCCGGTGATGATTACGGTGCCGTCCTTGACCGGCGTCTGGCAGCCGGGGAAGACCTTCGGCACCATCGTGACCTTGCCGTCCTTGAGTTCACCCATCTCGATCAGGCACATCCGGCACGACGCCACCACGGTCAACTCGGGGTGGTAGCAGTAGTGCGGGACGAGGACGCCGGCGAGTTCGGCCGCCTGCACGCAGTTGAGGCGCTGGCTGCCGATCTCGACCGGCTTGTCGTTGACGTAAACGGTCGGCATCTCGGAACTCGCTCAATCTAGTTCCCCTCTCCCCCCAAGCGGGGAGAGGGGAGAAAGACAGTCAATTGCCACCGAGCTTCTGACGTAGGGTCTCGCCGTCCATCTCCTCGACCCCCTGGTTGGTCAGCACCAGGTAGTTGCTCCCCGGCGGCTTGCCCTCGTAGGCCCAGACGTCCTGCCGGGTCCGGGCGGCGTTGAGCACGATCGCCCCGTCGTCGATCAGCTTGGCGTACTTCGGTGCCGCCTGCCGAACCATCGCCAGCGTCTCCTGTGGCGTCGGCATCCGGCCGTTGGAAACCTCGTAGCTCTCGATGTTCAACCGCAGGTCGACGAGGGCTACGCGGACTGTGTTCCGATCAAATGCCTTGCGGACCGCCTGCGCTGTCCCGCCGCTTCCGCCACCTCCTCCGCCGCCGACCACCACCCCGGCCACGAAGACCCAGAGCGACACTCGCATCGGCTGCCCCCCGTGTTAGTGCGATCCGACCACGGTCAGCGACTTCGCGTACTTGCTCCGCTCACCTTGCCGGATCGCGTCTTCAAACTCCGCGCGGAACTTGCGGATGGCGGTCTTGACCGGCCACCCGGCCCCGTCCGCCAGCCCGCAGATGGTCGTCCCCGGCATGATGCCGATCCGGTCGGCCACGTCCACGAGGATGTCCAGGTCTTCCCGCCGGCCCAGGCCGCGGCGCATCCGGTCCACGATCTTCAGCATCCAGCCGGTCCCCTCGCGGCACGGCGTACACTGGCCGCAGGACTCGTGGCTGAAGAACTGGCAGACGTTGTGCAGCACGTCCACCATGCTCGTCTGGTCGTCGATCACGGTGACGGCCGCGGTCCCCAGCCCGAGGCAGCCGACCTTGCCCGGGCCGTTAAAGTCCAGCGGGATGTCGTACTCGGTCAGGTCGGAGTCCTTGAGCTTCGCGTTCACGTCCACGAAGCCCATGCTCAGCCCGCCGGGGTTCACCGACTTCGCCTTGCGGCCCTTCCAGACGCCGCCGCCGTGCTTCTCCACCAGATCGCGGAGGGTCACGCCCATCGGCAACTCGACGCAGACCGGCCTCTCGACATGCCCGGCGATGGTGTAGAGTTTCGGGCCGTAGCTGCCGGCGTCGCGCGGGTTCTTCGGGTCGGGCGGGACGCCGAGCGACTTGAACCAGTCGTTGCCGCGGCGCACGATCTGCGTGACGCAGGCGAGCGTCTCGACGTTGTTGACGATGGTCGGCTTGCGGAACGCCCCCTCGATGGCCGGGAACGGCGGCTTGATCCGCGGCCAGGCCCGCTTGCCCTCCAGGCTCTCGATGAGGCCGGTTTCCTCGCCGCAGATGTACGCCCCGGCCCCGCGGTGCAGGAAGACATCGAGGTTAAAGCCGCTGCCCTGGATATTCGTGCCGAGCAACCCCGCGGAGTAGCACTCGTCGATTGCGGCTTGCAGAATGCGGTAGGCGTCGCCGTACTCGTAGCGGATGTAGAAGTACGCGGTCGGGGACTTGATGGCGTAACACGCCAGCATGATCCCTTCGAGCACCTGGTGGGGGTCCTTCTCCATCAGGATGCGGTTGTTGTACGTACACGGCTCGGACTCATCCGCGTTCACGCACAGGTAGATCGGGCCGGGGTGGTCCTTCGGCAGGAAGGTCCACTTCAACCCGGTCGGGAATCCGGCCCCGCCGCGGCCACGCAGGCCCGAGTCCTTCACCTGCGTGACGACTTCCTCCGGCTTCCGCTCCTTCAGGGCGCGCTCAAAGGTCGCGTAGCCGCCGTCGGCGCGGTAGCCCTCCAGCCGATGGCTGTCCGGCTTGTTGATGCGGGCCAGGAGTACGGGTTCGAAGTCGGCCATATCACAACTCCGGCGAACGGCCGGCGTATGCCGGCTGGTATTCCGAGACCACCACCAGCCGGCTTACGCCGGCCGTTCGCCCAAACTCTCGAACAGCTTGTCCGCCTTCTCCGGCGTCACATCCATGACGTGCTTGTCATCGAGCAACACCGCCGGCGCCCCGTCGCACGCGCCGATGCACTCAGCGAACTCCAGGGTGATCTTGCCGTCCGCGGTCCGTTCGCCGCACTTAACGCCGAGCCGGTGTTCGCAGTGGTCGATCAACTCGTACGCCCCGCGGAGCATGCACGCCAGCCCCCGGCAGACCCAGACGCGCGTGTCCCCCAGCCGGTCCTGCTCCGTCTCCTTGAAGAACTGGTAGAAGGTCATGGTGTCCTGCACCGCGGCCGGGTGCAGGTCCAGCAACTCCGCGATCTCGACGATGGCCTCTGACGAGACGTGACGC
>DATLIF010000472.1:0-8817 GCA_035539575.1 Fimbriiglobus sp.
GGACAGTTCCCGGCGGCGGGCGAGTCGGCGGGCGTTCTTGCGGCGGAGGTTGCCGGCGGTCCACGCGGCGACCCGGTACAGCCACGGGCCGACGGTCGCGGAGCCGGTCAGCCGGTTCGCCCGGCGCACCAGCACCAGGAACGTCGCCTGGAAGGCGTCTTCGGCGTCTGCGAGGTCGGGCAGACCGCGGCGGCAGGCGCCCCACACCAGCGGGGCGTGCCGGCGGACCAGTTCCGCGAACGCCGCCTCGTCGCGGTCGGCGAGGAACGCGCCGAGCAGGGCACCGTCGGGGCGGGGATCGGTGATCGACTGGCGGACCAGGGCGGCAAGCCGGCTCATGCCCTTATCATGTCGCCTGCAGCGGAAAGACTTGCACGAAAAAGTAGGCTATGGCTGTGATGGGCGGGTGAGCTTGGCCAGTTCCTCGGGGTCGCAGATGGCCTGACCCACGAACTCCTGGTAGTTGGTTACGTCGATGGTCAGGACCACGTCTTCGCCACTCTCGATTACATACCCGCGCCGGCCGTCCGGCGCAGAAGGGGACGGCCTGGGCGGCGGGGTAATCGGCTCGACCGGTTCTTTCTTCTCGGGTTGGTCGGCCATACGTCACCTCACGATCAGTGGCTGGTCGGCGAGCATCCGACCGTTGTGCCAGAACTGAATCCAGTATAACCCGATCCGGCGAATCACGCAGCGCTGCAACCGGAACGACCTCGTGACGACCTCTAACGGGTTCGGCGGGTAGACGATCTGATGGGCGGCGGAGCCGAACGCGAATTGCCCGGTCTCGTCGTCCATCGCGCGGATCTGAACGGTGCCCACCCCGCGGCCGCCGGACAGGGAAAACAGCACGCAGAGTTCCTCAATGACCGCCGGTAACTGAACCGGCTCGGTCAGTCGAATGGTCTGGACCAACCCGCGCAGGATGAGCTTCTTTGGGTTATTCGGGTCTGTCTTGATGTCGTCCAGCAGCAGCATGTGCCGGACGAAGGGGTCGATGTTCGTCATCGGTCACCGCTCTTCCCGCGTCGCCCACTTCTCGGTCGGGGCCGGCGGGTGGTACGCCTCCAGCTTGTCGAACAGCTCGGGCACCGACCCGGCGACCAGCAGCAGCTCGCGGTGCTTGGCCTTCAGGAACCCCTCGGCGGTCATGTGGTCGGCCAAGGCCAGGAGCGGGTCGAAGAACCCGCCGGCGTTCAGCACCGCGACCGGCTTGCGGTGGATGCCGAGCTGGCCCCAGGAGAGGATCTCGAACAGCTCGTCGCAGGTGCCGAACCCGCCGGGCAGCGCCACGAATGCGTCCGACCGGTCGGCCATCAGCGCCTTGCGCTCGTGCATGGTGTCCACGACGACCAGCTCGGTCGCCTCGCCGAAGGCGATCTCCTTGGCCGAGAGCGACTGCGGGATGACGCCGACCACCGCGCCGCCGGCCCGCAGCGCCGCGGCGGCGACCTCGCCCATCAGCCCGACCCGGCCGCCGCCGTAGACCAGCGCCAGCCCGCGGCGGGCCAACTCGCGGCCGAGTTCGCGGGCCGTCTCGGCGTGGCCGCCGTTGGTGCCGGACTGCGAGCCGCAGAAGACGCAGACGTTGTGCATAAAACAATTCACCACAAAGGCACAAAGGGCACAAAGAAGACAGAAGGCAGAGTTCAAAGACAGAGAACCCAAGTTCATCTCTTCTGAACTAGATCTTCTGTCTTCTTTGTTCCCTTTGTGCCTTTGTGGTTAATCCCTCTTCACGCTGACCAGGATTGGCTCGCTGGCGTAGCCGATCTTCACCACGAAGTTGACCGGCACGAACCCCTGCACGCAGACTGGCACGTCGGCACACGCCGGGGCGTCCGCGGCGGCCTTCAGCACGATGCTGCCCGCGTTGCCCGACCCCAGCAGCGTCTTGCTCTTGCCGTCTACCATTGTGACGCCCGGCGGCAACGGGGTGCCGTGGACCTGGCCGAGGTGACGCAGCAGCACGTCGAGCGTCACCGTCTTGTCGTAGTCCTTGCGCCGCTTCACGGTCACGTCGATCTTCACCTCCTGGCCCGGCTTGAGTACCACCTTCTTCACTGAGGCGGTCACCTCCAGCAGGTCCGACGGGCCGGTGACAGCCACGGCCGGCATCCCCACGTCGAACCGGCCGCGGCCGCCGCCGGGGAAGTAGATCTCCTCGACCGGCGTTGCGGTGCGGGTCAGCCCGCCGCCCTCGCCGACCACCTCGACCGCGGACGCATCGAGCTTCGCGCCCGCCGCCGCCGAGAGGACCAGGCAGCCCTGTGTCATGTTCGCCGGGATCGTCAACGGGCTGGCCGTGACGCCGGCCGGCAGGCCCTTGACCGTGACCTTCACCGGGCCGGCGAACCCGTCGAGCCGTGTGATCTGGACGTACCACGCGGTCCGCGAGCCGGGGCCGATCATCGCCTTGGACGGGTCGCACTTGATCGTGAAGTCCGGCCGGGCGAGGTCGGCCTCCAGGTAGTAGACGAACCCGTCGCCGCCCTTGTTGTTCAGGTCGCGAACGCGGGCGACGAACTCGCCGTCGGCCGGCGGCGTGAAGACCAGCACCGGGTCCTTGCCGGCCGAGTCGTCGCCGGTCGCCAGCACCTTGCCGTCCGGGGTCATCACGTCCAGCGAGGCGTCGAGTTGCGACCGCAGCACGGTACCGAAGCGCCGGGCGAACACCTCCAGCCGGACCGGCTTGCTCTTCGCGGCCTTGAATGTGAAGTGGTCGAGGTCGCGCTTCGCCTGGATGCGGCCGTTGACCCCGCCGGGGACCGCGAGTCGGGTCGCCTGGCTCGGGGTGTCGTTTGGCTCCTGCTCGCGGGCCGTTGGCAGGTCGGTGACGACCACCGGGACCGGGTTGAGCGTCTCACTGTCCGGGGCGAATGTTAGCGTCTGGATGCCGGGCTGCGTCGGGGTGGTCGCGGTCCACTTCGGCCGGGCGTCCGGGTCGGTGAGGACCGGTTCGACGATTGTCGTCCGGCCGCGGGTCAGGCCGAACGGGTACAGGTGCGCGACGAACGGTCGGTCGGTGATCGCCAGGGCGTAGGCCCAGCGCGGGTCGCCGTCGTACTTCGCGTCGCGGACCTCGACGACGTACTCGCCGTCGGCCGGGGCCTTGAACGCCAGCAGCGGGTCGGCGAAGAACGCATCGTCGGACGCGGCCAGTTCCCGGCCGGCGGCGTCGAAGACGCGGACCAGCGGGTCGATGTGCTTCTGCAGGTCGTGGATCTTGTCCTGGATGCGGGCGCCGAACACCTCGAACGTCAGCACCCGGCCGGCCTTCGCCGTCACCTTGTAGTGATCGACGTTCTCGGCCGCCTCGATCCGCCCGCAGACGACCGCCGGGACCGGGACCGGCTGGGCCTTCGCCGGGGTGTTGATGCCCGGCTTCTCGGCCACGACCGGGTCCGCGACGACGAGTAACTGCCCCAGCGACGAGACGCCCAGCGGTGTGGCGATACGGAACTCGCGGACGCCCAGCTCCGCGTCCGGGGCGACCGTCACCTTGAGCTTGACCGACCAGGCGGGGCCCTTCGCGTCCTTCGCCGGGGCGACCTCGGCGGCGACGCCGGCCCCCGCGACAAGCACCTTGTACGCGCCGACGAAGTCCTGCTGGCCGGCGACCTCGACCTCGGCGGTGGTGCCGCGCTGAACCGCCGTCGGGGTGCAGTGCGTGACCATCGGGAACGAGGTCTGGGCCGCCAGAGGCGGCAACGCAAAAGGCAAAACGCAAAACGCAAAAAAGAAGAGTGCGGCGCGGATCATCGGACACCCCCTCGGCGCAAGCGAAAACGCAAAAAGGAAGATACCACAGGTATCTTCCTTTTTGCGTTTTGCGTTTTGCCTTTTGCGTTCGGAAGGTTACTTGCCGTCCGTGAACTCTTTCAGCTCCAGCACGGCGTCGTTGCCGGCGATGCTGTAGGTCAGCTTGACGACGCCCTTGTCCTTGGCGAACCAGTACTTGACGCCGGTCTTGGTGCCGGCGATCTCGAAGTCCGGGCCGTTGACCACCACCGACTCGAACTCCCCGGCCGGGACCTTCACCTTCTCCTTGTCCTCGACGATGCTGAACGACCCCTTGACCGGCTGGTCCTGGATCTTGGAGTTCACGTCCCACTTGGCGCCCTTGGCCGCGACCTTGCCGCCCTCAAGCTTGAGGATCATGACCGGCGGCTCGATCTTGGCCTTGTTGATCTGGGTCCGGAAGACGCCGTCCGCCTTCACCTGGATGACCTCGCTGGCGACCGCCTTGTCGTTGACCAGGGTCTCCAGGGTGGCACCTTCGGGTGCGACGCTGGCGACCCGCACCGTGATGGTCGTCTCGCCGACCTTGTACACCCACTTGGTGTCCTTCTTGAGCGGGTAGAACTCCGTGGTCGCGGCGCTCTGGGCCATCGCCACGCTGCTCGCCAGGAGAACGACCGCACCGAGAGCCAACCGCACAGTCCGCCGCATGGGAACGTCTCCTTCGTGGTGGTCCGGGTAATCCTTCGACAGCGCGCTAGTATAGGAACCGTAGCGGCCGCGGCGAGAAGTCTCATCCGGGCGAACGGCCGGCGTGAGCCGGCGGGTGGTGCCTGCCCTCACCAGCCGGCTCACGCCGGCCGTTCGCCGGGTCACGCACTAGCTCCCGTTACGTCGCCGGGTGGGCGGCGGTTCGGCACCCTACTTGAATGTCGGCTCCGGCAACTTCTCGCCGTGGGCGGCCTTCGCCACCAACTCGGGGGCGTTCAGCACCTCCACCGGCTTGCCGGCCGCCGACCCGCCGGCGCGCCACGCCCCGGCCGCGACCAGTCCGTCGGACGCGGCGTAGTACCCCTCCGGCGTCAGCGCCAGCCACCCGTCGCCGCCCCAGAGCGTGAGCAACTGCCGGCCGCCGTCGGCGTCCCACACCCGCACCAGCCCGTCGGCGCAGCCGGCCGCCACCCGCTTGCCGGCCGCGTCCAGCGCCACCGCGACCGCCGGCGCCTCGGACGCCAGGCTGCGCAACTGCGCCCCGGTCAGCGGGTTCCACAGCCGCACCGTCCGGTCCGCCCCCGCGGACGCGGCGAGCTTCGCGGCGAACGTCAGTTCGTGGACGGCGGTGTTGTGCCCGGCCTGCCGGTGCACGCGCTCGCCGCTGTCCGCGTCCCACCACGCCAGTTGCGGCTCGAACCCGGACGTGACCACCTGCCCGCCGTCCGGCCGCACCGCGACCGCCGCGACCTCGTCGTTCATGCCGCTGAAGGTGAGCTTGCCCTGCCCCGTCTTGGCGTCGATGATCCGGCCGGTGCGGTCCTTGCTCGCGGTGGCGTACCAGTCCCCCTTCGGCGAGAACGCGACCGCGTACACGAAGTCCGAGTGACCGGTGAAAGTGTGCAGCACCTTGTGCGTCTGCACGTCCCAGAGCCGCACCGTCTTGTCGAAGCTGGCCGAGGCGAGCCTCGCGCCGTCGGGGCTGAAGCTGACGCACGAGACGGTGTCCAGGTGCCCGCCGAGGGACGCGGCGAGCTTCCAGTCGGTCGTGGCGAACAGCCGCAGGTCGCCGCGGGCCGACGGCTGCCCGCCGGCCACCGCCAGGAGCTTGCCGTCCGGCGAGAACTTCACGTCGTTGACCGCGCCGAGGACCTGCGTAAGTACCTGGGTCGGCTTCGCGTCCGCGAGATCCCACACCGTGACGCGGCCGTAGGAGCCGACCGCCAGGAGCTTGCCGTCCGGCGAGAACGCGACCGCCGCGACCGGCGGCAGCGGCCCGACCGGCAGCGTCAACGCCAGCGGCCCGGCGGGCTTCAGGGACCTGGGCAGCGCGGCCTTCGTGGCGAACGTGACCGGCAGCTTGCGGACCGCGCGGGCGGCAGGTCGTGCGACTTGAGTCGTTGTGTCGTCGGCGGGCTTGACCCCTTCCGGTGCCCCGGCCGCGATCCACCTGCGGATCAACTCGACCTCCGCGGCCGGCAGCGGGTCGCCGTCGAGCGGCATTCGCTTCTTCGGGTCGCTGGTCGTCAGCAACTCCAGCAGCAACGACTCGCCCGGCTTGCCGGGCTTGACCACCGGCGTCTTGCCGCCCTTTAGGACGTTCGCCGGTGTATCCAGCGCGAGGCCGGCGGAAACCTCCTGTTCCTTGAGCTTCGCCTCCCGGTGGCAGACGGTGCAGTGCTTGCGCAGCACTGGGCGAACATCATTCCAATAGGTTGGGTCCGCAGCCGGGACAGCCGCCGGCGCGAGGACGAACGTAACGAGCGACGCAAGAAGCCAACGAACTCTCATGATGAGTGCGACCTAATCCGGGATGTCGAACCGGTACCACGGGCCGTACAGGTGGGTGAATGTTGCCCGAAGCAATACTTCGGACTCCTCCGGCGGAGCAGTCGGGAGCCCGTCCGGGGCGTACAGGACTCCGGCTTGGTCGAACACGTTCGAGCCGGTCACGAAAGCAACGGCCGTCCCATCCCGCCAGACCCTCTTCACCCGGAACAACCCGACCGACTTCTCGTTTACATAGTTCGGCGGGTCCGGGTCCGACCCCTCGGCGTATGCCCGCAACGATCCTTCGGACAACCACATCCGGGCAGCGATCGGCAGGTTAGTCGCCGAGATCAGAACCGCCAGTCCGCAGAGCGACGGAGCCGACAGCCACGCGAATCGTCCATGCGACCGGAACACCGCGGGGTAGATGCCGGACTCAGCAACCCATACCAACCCGAGCAATGATGCGGCGAACACGAGCCCGAGTTGCTCGATCATATCGGCCATGCCGTCCGAGGCGGATGCGATCACTGACGCCGTCCACAGCCAACTTGCACCCACTACGAACCACAGCCCGCCGAGACGATCCATGCCCGGTCTCCGGTCAGTGGTTAAACAGGAACTCCTTCGAGTTCGCCAGCGTCCACAGCAGGTCTTGCAGCCCCTCGCGCACGCTCGGCGCCGACTTCACCCAGCCCGCGGCCTTGGCTGCCTCGTCCGCCGACGGCGGCCGGCTCAGCGTCACCAGGTACAGCTCCTCCACCGCCTTCGCGGTCGCCGTCTTCGACGTAATCAGCTTCTCCACCCGGCCGGTCTTGTTCGCGATCTTCTGGTTCAGGAAGTCGCCGTTGAGCAGGTGCAGCGCCTGCGCGATGTTCGGCTTCGTCGTCCGCTCGCACTCGCAGGTGATCTGCCGCGGCGGGCGGCCGAACGTGTCCATCAGGTAGCTGCGGTACTGCGTGTCCGGCAACTGGATCGCCCGCGTCCCCAGCGGGACGCCGATATACTTCTCCCGCGTGCCGGTCGCGAAGTCCACCGCGTCGGCCACCTGCTCCGCGGTCAGGCGTTTCACCGTGTACCGCGTGAAGTGCGTGTTCGACCCGTCCGCCCGGTTCCCGTCGGTGATCTGCGAGCTGAGTTGGTACGCCCGGCTGGCGAGGATCGTCCGCAGCAGGTGCTTCAGGTCGTACTTGCTCTTCACGAAGTCCGCGGCCAGCGCGTCGAGCAACTCGGGGTTCGACGCCGGGTTGGTCGCCCGCATGTCGTCGAGCGGCTCGACCAGCCCGCGGCCCATCAGGTAGCCCCAGAACCGGTTGACGATGTTCCGCGCGAAGAACGGGTTGTCCGGCGCGGTCGTCCACTCGGCGAGCTTGTTGCGGCGGTCGAACTCGTCCTCCATGACCGCGCCGTCGAGCGGGTGCGGCTTGACCACGACGCCCTTGCGCGGGTGCCGGGCCTCGCCGGCCGGCCGCAGGAAGACGACCGTCTCCCGACCGAACAGGCCGAACTCCTGGCTGTTCTTCGTGCCCAGCCGGGCGAAGAACGCGGACATGCCGTAGTAGTCGTCCTGGCTCCACTTCTCGAAGACGTGGTGGTGGCACTTGGCGCACTGCATCCGCACGCCCAGGAACACCTGGCTGGTCGTCTCGGCCCAGTCGTCGGCGGTCCGCCCGACCCGGTAGAAGTTCGCCGGCCCCTCGGTGAACGTGCTCCCCTCGGCGGTGATGATCTCCCGGACGAACTCGTCCACCGGCCGTTCGTCGCGAAGCTGTGCCCGCACCCAGTTGTGGAAGCTCCACATCCCCTTCTGCTCGAGCGCCTGCCGGTCGATCCGCAGCAGGTCGCCCCACTTGAGCGCCCACCAGTCCACGAACTCCGGCCGCTCCAGCACCTTGTTAATCGCCTTCGCACGCTTGTCGGGGGACTTGTCCGCGAGGAACGCCCGGACCTCCTCCGGCGTCGGCAGGGTGCCGATCGTGTCGAGGTACACCCGCCGCAGGAACTCGTCGTCCGGGGCCAGCGGCGACGGCGTCAGCCCCAGGTCGCGCCACTTGGCGGTCAGCTTCTCGTCGATGAAGTTGTTCGCGGGGAGCTTCGGGTAGTCCGCGACCGCCGCGTACGGCAGCGTCACCCGCGCCACGACCGCCTGGCCGCCGAACCGGACCATGACGTGCGTCTCGCCGGCCGCCTTCGCCGTGACCAGCCCGGCCGGCGTCACGGCCGCGACGGCGTCGTTGAGCGCGTCGAACTGCACCATAGTCGTCACGTCGCCGCGCCGGCCGTCGGACCAGACCGCGGTGACGGCGATTTGCTGCTGTTCACCCGGCACCATCGCCCGCGCCGGCGGGAAGACCTCCAGCGCCGCGACGTGCGAGTCCTTCGCGGTCGGTTCCGGGGCGCCGTCCGCCAGCCAGCCCCGGACGCGGTCGTACTCGCGCGAGTTGAGCTTCAGCCGTTCGCCGCCGCCGTGCTCCATCGTCAGCGACGGCTTGGCCAGCAGGATGCTCCGCTCCGGGTCGTTGGGGACGACCCGCCGGCCCTCGTTGCTCTGGACGATCTGGGCGTAGTCGGAGGGCGGGTCGAACGCGAACAGGC
>DATLIF010000473.1:0-14567 GCA_035539575.1 Fimbriiglobus sp.
GGGCCGGCATCTCTAGAGCTCAGAGCTCAGGACGACTTCGCGGGAGTGACGGATTCGCTCGTCACTCCCGCGTCGTCGGCCGGACCGTCACTCCGAGCCCGCTACGAGCTCGGGTCCCGCGGTCATCGTGCGAATCAGTTCTGCCGCGAGCCGAGGAACAGCCGCAGGACGTACCAGAACATCAGCGCCACCGAGCCGAACAGGGCCAGCGCCGCGGCGACGTGCTGGTCGGTGCGGTACTGGTGCATCACGTTCGACGTGTCGTAGACGATGAACCCGGCCGCCAGGATCACCATCCCGAATGCGAAGAGTGCACCGAGGTTGAACCCGAAGATCAGCGACGCCACGACCAGCCCGAGGGCAGCGAACGACGCCGCCCACAGGATCGGGCCGAGGAACGAGAAGTTCTTGCCCGAGGCGAACACGGCGATGGTCAGCCCGGCGAAGGCGGCGAGCGTCACCAGCCCGGCCTGGGCGGCAACGTACTGGCCAGGGTACGTCCGGTCGGCGATATACAGGATCGGCAGGAACATGACCGTCCACAGGCCGACGTACAGGGCCAGCCCGGCGTACTGGATGGCCTTCGAGGTGGCCGACCGGGCCATCGCCTGGGCGGCGAACCCGCCGCCGATGAACACGACCAGCAGGACCAGCCAGGCCATCTTGCCGGTGCCGAAGAACAGTTGACCGACGATCTGCTCGGCGGCCCCGGAGGCGAACAGGGCCGCCTCGGCGGCGACGAACGCCAGGATCGCCCCGGCCAGGTGGCCGTAGGTCCGGCGGATGAAGGCGCCGCGCTCGCTGGCCGCAGCCTGGGCGGCCGAGTACCGCCCCTCGTCGTAGCTCAGGTCATAGGATTGCATGGGGCGTCCCGCCGCAGCGGGCCTCCGTGTCAGGGGTCTGTTCCATCATATCCTCGCCCGCGGGGCGGGGACATCCAATCCGGGGGCGGCGCGTGCGAGTCCACGCCATCGAGTCCGAGCCGTTCGCCGAGAACTCCTACGTCGTCTGGACGGAGGGGAGCGGCGAGGCGTTCGTCATCGACCCCGGGTACGAGCCGGACCTGATACTCGATTTCCTGCGGGCGAACAACCTGGGACTGGCGGCGATCGTCTGCACCCACGGCCACGTCGATCACATCGCCGGCAATACCGCCCTGAAGGCCGCCCACCCGGCCGCGGCGATCCTGATCGGCCACGGCGACGCGGCCATGCTGACCAGCGCCCGGCTGAACCTGAGCGTGCTGTTCGGCGAGCCGGTGACGAGCCCGCCGGCCGACCGGTTGGTCGCCGACGGGGATGCGCTGACCATCGCCGGCATCCCGCTGGAGGTGTTCGAGATCCCCGGCCACTCGCCGGGGCACGTCGTCTATCTGGTTCGCGACGCGGATCCGATGATCGTGCTCGGCGGGGACGTGCTGTTCGCCGGCAGCGTCGGGCGGACGGACTTCCCCGGCGGCAGCTTCGAGCAACTGGCGGCGGGCATCCGGGCGAAGCTGTGGCTGCTGCCGGATACGACGCAGGTGTTCCCCGGGCACGGTCCGCCGACGACCATCGGCGAGGAGCGGCGGACCAACCCGTTTGTGGGGGAAGCGGCCGGGTAGGGTCGCGGGCTCGACCCGGCCCGCGCCGGCGGCGTACAATTCACGGACCATTCCCCGGACCCGGAGCGCGCCATGCCCGCGTTCGATGCCGTCGCGCTGGCCGCTGATGTCGAGGCGTTTTGTCAGGATCTGCGCCCGGTCGAGGAGCTGTGCTACGTCGAGCACAAGTTCAACGACCAACTCGTCCCGCTGGCGAAGAAGCACAACCTGCTCGGTATCAACATTGCCCCCGAGTACGGCGGCCGTGGCGCCGACGCGGTCAGCTATTTCACCGCGCTGGCCCGCATCGGCCGCGAGGGGACCGGGCCGCGGACGTTCTTCTCCGGCCACCTCAGCATCGGCGCGTACCCGATCCAGACCTTCGGCAGCGACGCGCTGAAGCGCAAGTACCTGCCGGCCGCCTGCCGCGGGGAAACCGTACTGGCGTTCGGGCTGACCGAGCCGGACGCCGGCAGCAACCCGCGCGAGATGACCACCACCTACGAGGCGACCGCCGACGGGTACGTCCTCAACGGCGTCAAGTACCTGATCTCCAACGGCGGCATCGCCGACGCGGTCATCGCGTTCGGCTACCCGAAGGGCGTAACTGAGGGCGACCCGAATCGGCGGATCACCGCGTTCGTCGTGGACACGAAGGCCGCGGGGTTCGAGGTCGAGAACCTGACCGCCAAGATGGGGATGCCGACCTCGAACACCGCGATGTTCGAGATGAAGGACGTGCGGGTGCCGGCCGAGAACCGGCTCGGCGAGGAGGGCGACGGGTTCCGGGTCGCGATGGGGACGCTGGTCAGCGGCCGGCTGAGCGTCGCGGCCGGGTGCCTGGGAGTCATCGAGGACTGCCTGACCGAGGTGGCCGAGTACGCGAAGCTGCGCCATCAGCACGGCAAGCCGATCGCGAAGCACCAGCTCGTGCAGGAGCACGTCGCGCAGATCGAGGTCGCGCGGGTGGCGAGCGAGTCGCTTCTGCTGCGGGCCGCGGAGGCGAAGGAGCGTTCGGCACAGTCGCCCGGCGACAAGGAGCTGGCGCGGCAGGCGGACACGCTGGCGGCGCAGGCGAAGTTCTTCATCACCAATGCGGCGTGGGACGCGGCGGACAGGGCCGTGCAGGTGCTCGGCGGCCGCGGGTGGAGTACGCTGTACCGCCCCGGCCGGCACCTGATGGACGTCCGCGTCTGCCGCATCTACGAGGGGACCGACGAGATCCTGAAGTTGAAGATCGCGGCGGGGGTACTCGGGAAAGAGTTCGAGGCGTTCAAGTGACCAGTCGTGGCGGACTTCGAGCGCCCGGCTCGCCGGCGCATACCGGGTTCGTCCCCACCAAGCACGGGTTCCCGTTCCCGAACTGCTACCCGCACGGATGCCCCGTGGTCAGCGTGCCGACGCCGTTCGGCTGGCTGCCGATCGGCGACGCGGCCGGCGGGCTGTGCGGCGGGATGGTGTTTGCCTCGCTGGACCTGTACCTGTTCGGGCTGCCGCGGCCCGCCGCGCCAGAGCCGCCGGTGTTTCGGTACTTCTGCCGGCGGCTGCTGGCGAGCTGGAACTTCCCGTTCGGCGTCCTCAAGTACTACGTCTGGCAGTGCCGGCCCGGGGCGAGCCGGTTCATGGCCGGGGTGCGGTCGCTCGACGGCGTCTCCCGGCTGACGATCACCGAGGAGTGGCCGCGGGTTCGGGCGAGCCTGGACGCCGGGATGCCGGTGCCGCTCGGGCTGGTCCAGGCGCACTCCTTCAACCCCCGACGGCTGGTGCGGAACCATCAGGTGCTGGCGTACGGCTACGAACTGGACGAGGCGAAGGGTGAGGTGGTGCTGCGCGTGTACGACCCGAACCACCCCAACGACGACGCGACGACCCTGTCGCTGAGCCTGCTGGACCCGGACCGCGAGCGGATGGTGATTCACAGCGTCGAGGGGCCGACGGTGCGCGGGTTCTTCGCGACGGAGTACCGCCGGCCGGCGGACGCGCCGGCTCTGGGCGAGCGTGTATAGCTGTCCGGCCGCAGGCCGGACGGCTAACCCGGCTTTACCGCCCGGGTGGCCGCGAAGCACGGGATGTACTCCGACAGCCGCCACGACGGGCCGCCGTCCTCGTAGAACCCGGTCAGCACGAACCCCGCGTCCAGTTGCCCGCCGATCTGGTCGGCCAGCGTGTGCCCAAAGCACAGCGGCTCGCTCTTGTCCGTGTAGCGCCGCCGCTCGGCGTCGGTCAGGCTGGTCACGTCCGAGTACGGGATGCGGTGCCGGACCGTGAACTGGCCCCGCTCACTCGCCTGCTCGTCGAACAGGTACAGCACCGGGTTGGTGAAGCCGGTCAGCAGCACGCCGCCGGGCCGCAGCACCCGGAACGCCTCCCGCCACACCGGCCGCACGTCCGGGACGAAGCAGTTTGAACACGGGTGGACGATCAGCCCGAACCGGCCGTCCGGGAGCGCGGACAGGTCGGCCATGTCCCCCTCGACAGTGGCGACGGCCAGCCGGTCGCGCTCGGCGACGAGGCGATCCTGCGCGAGTTGTCGCGGGGAGTTGTCGAACACCGTGACCCGGGCGCCAGCGGCGGCGAGGACCGGCCCTTGCTGGCCGCCACCGGACGCCAGGCACAGCACCTCCAGCCCGGCCAGCGGCGGGAACCAGTCGCGCGGCACCGGCTTCGTCGGGGTGAGGATGATCTCCCACTCCCCACGGCGGGCCGCGGCGATTACCTCCGGGCCGACCGGCACCGTCCACTGGTTGCCGGTCGCGACGCTGTGGTCCCAGGCGGTGCGGTTGTAGTCGCGGATGTTCACGACGGGATCCTCCGTGGCGAACGGCTCCGGCTGATCCAGGCCGATCTCGCGGCCCTTGATGAGTTCCAGCACCGCCAGGAATAGCCCGATCAGCCGGGCCTTGTGGTACGGCGGGTCGAACAGGTCACGGAACGCCAGCCGTCCGGCCGCCCGCACTCGCTCGCGGACCTGCTCCTCGTAGACGTGCTGCGGGGTGTCGTCCACTACCACCGCGGTCGGCTGAAGCGCCTGCGTCTCGCGCATCAGGCGCGCGAAGGCGCTCACGAGATCCCACAACTCGACCGGCCGCACCGGCTGGACCCCCGGCCGCGCCGGCTCCTCGGGCGCCACCCGCGCCAGCCGGGCGCTCTGCTTCTCGGCCCGCTCCTCCAGCGCCGCGGCCGCGTCCTTGAACCGCCGGTACTCCAGCAACTGCTTGACCAGCTCGCGGCGGGGGTCCGGTTCATCCTCCTCGCCCGGCTCCGGCTCGGTCGGCAGCAGCGACCGGGCCTTGATCTCCATGAGCGTCGCGGCCATCACCAGGAAGTCGCCGGCCAGCTCGACGTCTACCTCGCGGACGGCGGCCAGGAATTCGAGGAACTGGTCGGCGAGCTTCGCCACGGGCACGTCGAGGACGTCCACCTCGTTGCGCTTGACCAGGTATAGCAGCAGGTCGAGCGGCCCGTGGAACGTGTCGAGCGCGACGAGGTAATTCACAGGAGTGGTCAGTGGTCAGAGAAGAAGTCGAGCCGGTTTCACGACCCTGAGCGGGGGGCGTAAGCCCCCTGAGTTCGCGAGCACTCAGGGGGCTTACGCCCCCCGCTCAGAAGGTTCCTGAACCAGGCTCCAGAGAAATACCAGAAGCGGTACGCCGGCCGCAACCCGACTGTCCCGCTTCGGTGATTGCTCTGCTCTGGCCACTGACCACTGGCCACTGCTACGAGTCCACGTCGGTCCAGCGGGTGATGTCGGTGCGGGCGTGCGGGGTGGCTTGCTGGGTGTCCTCCGGGGCGGCGCGGTAGGCGGCGGCCCAGGCCGGGCCGAGCTGCGGCACCGCGGCCAGCGGCACCCGCGGGTACTCACGATATAGTAGCACCTCGTCCCGGGCGTCGGCCTGGACCGCGGTCCGGGGCGCCGCCGCGGCGGCCGCGTGGCGCGCCGGACCGTCGGGGCTGGCCAGCACCGCCACCTCGTCCTTCGCCCACGGGCCGCCGACCAGATCCGGGGCCGCCCCGGCGAGCGCTTGCGCCAGTCCGTTCGTCTTGTACTGGCGGGCCAGCATCGACCCGAGGTCTGCCTCGCCGACCCGGCCGTCCAGGTACGACCGGGCCGCCTCGCGGATCAGCGACAGCACCCCGTCGAGCCCCTCGGTCGAGTTCAGGCACGCCTGATAGAGCCCGCCGAAGGACCGCTCCAGCTCCTCCTGGACCCGGACGTCCAGCGCCACCAGGTCCTCGTCGGTCAGCGACCGCAGGAACGCCTGGGCGGCGTCCTCAGGGGTCGCGCAGCCGGCCGGCAGCAATTCACCCGGGGCTGCGGGCGCGGCCGGCGTGTCCGCCTCCGCCTGGAGTTTGGGCCGGCAACCCTCCGCCCGCACCCGGCAGCCCGACACCTCGGTCAGCAGGTCTGCCAGACGGTCCCGCACCTTCCGGTAGGCGCGGATCGCCCCGTGGGCGAGCACCGCCTTGTACTGCCCGGACGGGTAGCGGGCGATCGCGTCGGCGAACTCGGACGCGGTCAGCTTGCGGCCGCCGCGCTGGTAGCCGGCGTGGGCGGCGAGCAGGTCGAACGCTGTCCCGGCCTGCGTCTCCAGTTCGGCCGCCTGCTGCTCGAACCGCAGCCGGGCGCGGTCCACCAGCGCCAGCACCTGGCGGGTCGCCTCCTCGGTCCCGGCCAGCCGGAACAGCGGCGTCTCGATCAGCGCCGGCAAAAGCGCGGTCAGGTCGGCCAGCACCTCGGCCGCAGCGCGGTCGGCCGCCGCCTTGATCGCCTCCTCGACCGGCGTGAACGGCCGCAGCGGGCCGGCCGGCCGGCCCAGGAGCCGCTGCAACTGATCGAACACGACCTGGACCCGCTCCGGTTCCGGCGTGCGGGCCAGCCACCCCTTCTTCGAGGTCAGCGGGTCGGTGGCGGCGGCGACCACCTGTTCGACCCGCGCCCCGGCCGTGGCGTCGGCGGCGTCGGCCAGACGGACCGTCAGCCGGGCCGGGTCCAGTCCGAGCCGGGACCACTGCTCCGCCGCCCAGTTCGGGATCACCTCCCGCACCTGCCGCGGGTCCGGCGTGACCCAGTGGTTAATCAGCACCGGGGCGACCACCCGGGCCGCCCGGGCCACGACCTCGGCCCGCGGCCAGCCGACCCGGCTCACCCCGAACGTGCGGACCACACCGGGTGCCTCGCCGGGCGGGCGGGCCTCCTCCGCCAGCCGGCCGACCGGGGTGAACAGCTCCAGCCGCAGGAACTCGGCGGCCGCGGCCGTCGGGTCCGGCCCCGTCGCGTCAGGCTCGGCCGGCGGGTGCGCCGGACCTTCGTCCCGTGCCCAGACCCCGCTGCGGTGGACGCTCCCCGGGTTGCGGATCACCGACGAGCGGCCGACCGTCCCGGACATGCCGCGGGCGACCTGCGAGACGGGCACCGTCCCGGACGCCCGGACGGACAGGACTGTCGAGCCGCCCGGCGGCGGCCCCGACGGGTGCGGCAGGCCCGGCAGCATCACCACCTGCGTAAACGGCGGGCCGGGGTCGCGGACCGTCGCGGCCCGGTCGTCGAGGCTGGCGGTGTACGCGGTCTCCGTCCGGCTGAAGTGGTACAGTTCGGTCAGAGCGGCGTAGGTGTTCGCCTGGGCCTGCGGGGCCACCGCGCCGGCGGGGCCGTCCGGCGGCACCAACAGTACGCCGACCACGTCCGGGTCGTCGTACCCGAACCGCCGCAGTCGGTCCCGGACCGCGTAGGCCACGTCCACGAACATGCCGCTACCGGTCCCGCCGCCCAGCCCGGCCACGACGTAGACGCGCGGCCGGTTGGTCCGCACCTCCAGCCCGGTCGCCGCCTCCGCGTCGGCCAGCGCCTGCGGGTCGAGGCAGGCGTCCAGCTCCGCGTCGAGCCGCTGCATCAGCGTCCGGTAGTAGTCGCAGAACGCCAGCCGGCCGAACGCCCGCAGCCCCATCGTCTGCGGGTGGCGCGGCAGCCGGTAAAGCAACTGCGGGTCGAACCACCCTTCCAGCAGCGTCCGCCCGTTGAGCCGCGGCTTGAGGTAGTGGCCGGCGCGTTGCAGCCGGGCACAGAAGACGTCGTCCGGCTTCAGACCGGCCGCCGCGTCGGGGTCGGTGTCCACCGCCAGGGCGCGGACCAGCGGCAGCCGCTCCGGCGGGCCGAACCGGTCGGCTGCCAGCTTGCGGAACCGCGCCAGCACGCACTGGCCGGTGTACCCCAGTCCGATCACCACGGCCGGCCGCAGCGACCCGGGGCCGGTCTGCTCCGGCGGGGCCTGCCGTCTCGGCGGCGGCGAGGTCTCGGCCATCGCCCGCAGGTCCGTGGTCGGGTCGGGGATTGGCTCGCGTAGCGCCGAGCCGCCTGGCGGCTCACGCAGCACAGATCCGCCCTGGGGCGACGGCTCGATCAGGGACGATCCGCCCGGCACCGCTGCCCACACGGGCTGTTGCATCCCGGTCCGCAGCGCGTGGACCATGGCCGTGATGGTCGGGAAGCGATCCTCGGCCTTCTTGGCCAGTGCGCGCGTCAGGGCCGGCCGGTCCGCGGCCGGCGACGGGTTGAGGTTCGGCGGCATCTGTAGGTGCTGCAACAGGAGTTGCTGCATGGTGGTGCCGTCGAACGGCCGATCGCCGGTCAGCAGTTCCTGGTAGACGCAGGCGAGGCTGTACTGGTCGCAGTACCGCGACACGAACCCGTCGAACGTCTCCGGGGCCGCGTACACTGGCGTGATCCCGCCCGTGACGGACGCGACCATCCCGACCAGGTCCTTGACCTGGCCGAAGTCGGCCACCTTGACGTGGTTGTACAGCAGGAACAGGTTCTGCGGTTTGATGTCCAGGTGCTGGAGCTGGAACTGGTCGTTCATCAGGTCCAGCACCTCGGCCGACTCGGCCATGTACTGGAGCAGCTCGTCGCGGGGGATGCCGGGCAGGCCCTTGCGGCGGCACTCGCGGAACCGGTCCCACAGGTTGCAGTCGGCCAGCTCCATCACGATCATGAGCCGGCCGTCCACGATGTCGTAGCGATCCAGGGCCAGCAGGTACGGGTGGCGGACCGCCTGGACGCGCTTGAGGGACTTGAGTTCCTGCTCGGCGAAGCGGAAGGCGTCGGTCTCGCGGTTGCGCAGGTCGCCGTGGATGAGCTTGATGGCCTTGAAGATGCCACCCGGGGCCTCGGCCTTCCACACCTCGCCGAACCCGCCGCTGCCGAGCCGCTCGATGAGGCGATACCCGGTGATCGGCTCGGCCTTGCTCTCGAATCGGACGGCCATGACAACCCCTGCGGGGTAAATCCCAATATCCAAATCCCAAATCCCAAATCGACCCAGCCGCCGGCACCTCGTCCCAGTCTCTTAATTTGGGATTTGGTGCTTGGGATTTGGGATTTACCCGGTCCACGGGACGTCGGTCCGGGTGTGCGGCCTATGGTCGGCGGCGAGCTGGGCGTCGTAGGCCTCGCGGGCGAGCGCGGCCATCTGCGGCAGGGCGGTCAACTCGACCCGCGCCGGCTCGCGGCAGACCAGCACGTCGTCGGCCAGCGGGGCGGGGACGAACGCGACCCCCGGGCAAGCCTCGTGCGCCAGCTCGCGGAGTCGGTCCCCCGCCGGGCCGGGCGGGGCGGCCAGCAGGACCGTCTCGGACGCCTCGGGTCCGACCGCCAGCCCGGGGGCGGCACCGGCGTACGCTTCGGCCAGCAGCTTGACCGCCTCCGGGCCGTCCCCGCGCCAGCGCAGGATCATCGTCGCCGGGTCGGTCCGTTCCATCCGCTCGTCCAGGAACGCGCGGCTCCGGGCGGTCAGCAACTCCAGGAACGCATCGGTCTTGTCCGGCTTCAGGCAGACGGCGGCGATACCGCGAAACTTCTTGGCCGCGTCCTTCTGGAACGCCTGGTCGAACGCCAGGATTTCCTCCGGGTGCAGCGAGGCGAGGAACTGGTCGGCGGCGTCGTCGAGGGTCTGACAGCCATCGGGCAGGACCATCCGCCCCGGCACGCTGCCGGGGTCGGCGCCCGGCAGCGTGCCGAGGGTCTGGCTCATCTCACCCAGCCGGGTCCGGCAGAAGCCGACGTCCCGCAGGTACTCGGGCACGTTCGCCAGCAGGGTGCGGTAAGCGGAATGTACGGCGTCCAGCTCGGACAGCCGCAGGCGCTTCAGTGGGTAGACCCGCAGCGCCTCGATCAGCCCGCCGGGGATGGCCGACTTGAAGACGTTCAGCGCCCCCAGGGCGGACGGCGAGCCGACCCCGCCAATCATCTGGAACAGCCGCCCGTACAGCTCGCGGACGTCGCGGGCCATGTCGCGGCGGATTCGGTCCAGGTCGGCCATCGCGGCGCGGAGCCGGTCGCAGATCTGGGCCAGCGCCTCCTCGGCGCCGGCCAGCCGGTACTGCGGTTGCTCGATGAACGAGACGGCCATCGTCGCCAGGCTCTTCTCGACTTCGGTGACCAGCTTCTTCTCCGTCTCCCGGATGGTCGCGTCCAGCGTCCCCGGGGCCTCCATCTCGACATCCGGCTTGCCGACCAGCTTCAGGATCTGGTCGAACACCGAGCAGACGGCCGACGCGACAGTCCGCGACGACCCGGGGGTGCGGGTTCGCAGCCCGTCCACGAGGGCGTCGAAGACGGCCGCCGGCTCCTCCCGCAGCACCTGCCGGACGGTCTGCTCGAACCGGGCCGCGACGGCCGGCGGATCGAGTTCCTGCTTGGCCCAAAGCGCCGTCAGCCACTCCCCGATCGGCCCCTTGAGGTGGTCGGACTCCCGGACCGCCCACCGCTGCAACAGCCGCTGGTTGAACCGCCGGGTGGCGGTGGCGAGCAACTCGACCCGCGGCCAGGTCAGCCGGAACAGCCCGACCGGCTGGGCGATGGCGGCGGCCCGGCCGGCGGTCGCGGCTCGCGCCTCGTCGGCCGTCCGACCGACCGGGGTCAGCAACTCCAGGTACAGGGCCCGGGCGGCGAGCCCAAAGGCCCGGTTCTGGTCGCGCTCCTTGGGCGCCCGGGGCAACGGCACGACGGCACACCGGGCGAACGGTCCCTCGGTGTCCACGACCGGCGCTTCGTTGGCGTCGAACCGGGCCTGGTAGAGGTTGCCGGCCGTGAAGTAATGGACCTCGGCCAGGGCGGCGTAGGTGTTGGCCAGAGCCGCCGACTTCGGAGCCGACTTGTCGGCCGGTGGCACCAGCAACACCCCGACCGCCTCCGGCTTGCGGTAGCCGACGCCGCGCAGCTCGTGCTTGAGGACGTAGGCCAGGTCGAGTGCCATCCCGGACCCGGTCCCGCCGGCCAGCCCGGCCAGCACGTACGCCCGGGCCCGATTGGTCCGCACCCCCAGTCCGGTCTCCTCGGCGGCGCGGTCCAGCGGGTCGTCGGACAGGAACGTCTCGATCTCCTGGCGGATGCGCTGGGCGATCATCCGGTAGTGGTCGCACAGGGCCAGCCGGCCGAACGCCCGCACTCCGCCGGTCGGGCCGGGGTCGCGCGGCAGCCGGTAGAGCAGGCCCGACGGCATCCAGGACTCGACGTTGGGGATGGGGCTGGCTTGCAGGTAGTGAGCCGGGCGGTTGAGCCGGGCCAGGACGACCTCGCGGGCCGGCAGCGCGTCCGGCCCCTGGGAGGCGGCAGCAACGGCGGCCGGGTCGGTGTCCAGGTACAGGCACCGCACCGACGGCACCGCGTCCGGACTGCCGTACCGGTCGCGGACCAGTTGGCGGAACCGGCGGAGCACCGCCAGCCCGGTCTGGCCGACGGCCACCACCAGGGCGGGGAACAACACACCGTCGCCGGTCTTCTCCGGCGGGGCGATACCCAGTGTGCTCATTCGCCCGGTCTGGAAGATCTGCGGACGCTGAAGGGTGTGGGCCGGGGCCACGCCGCCGGACGCCGCCTGCGGCGTGACCAGCCGCGGGGTGACCAGCGGACGGGGTGTGCTGGCGACCCCGCCGGACCCGCCCGGCAGAGGGTACTGAATGACGCCGGACCCGATCTTCGGCGCGGCCCGGCGTGGGACGGGAGGCGGGCTGTGCGGCAGCGGGGTGTCGGACCGGGCGCGGGCCAGGTCGATGTACCCACTTCCGTTGCTACCCACGCCGCTTGCGCTGCGGAGCGCCCGCACCATGTCCGCGCAGGTCGGCCACCTGTCGCCCGCCTCCTTGTTCAGCGAGCGGCCGATGATCCAACGGTCCGACTCGGGCAGCGGACCCAGTTCGGGCGGGGCGTTGAGGTGTTGCAGCAGTAGTTGCTTGGTGTTCGACCCGTTGAACGGCCGGGTGCCGGTGAGCATCTCCTGGTAGACGATGCCGAAACTGTACTGGTCGCAGTACCGCGACACGATCCCGCCGAACGTCTCCGGGGCCGCATACACCGGCGTGATCCCGCCGGTGACGGTGGCCTGCTCCTTCTCCATCAGCTTGGCCAGGCCGAAGTCCGCCACCTTGACATGGTTGTGGACCAGGAAGATGTTCTGCGGCTTGACGTCCAGGTGCTGGATCTGGTGATGGTGGTTCATCAGATCCAGCGCCTCGGCCGTCTCCTCCATGTAGTTGAGTAGCTCGTCGCGCGGGATGCCGGGCAGCCCCTGGGAGCGGCACTCGCGGAACCGGTCCCACAGGTTGCGGTCGGCCAGCTCCATCACGATAATGAGCTGGCCGTCGATGACGTCGAACCGCTCCAGCGACAGGATGTACGGGTGACGGATCGTCTTGACGCGGTGGAGCGCCTTCTGCTCCTGCTCGGCCGGCCGGCCCTCATCTTCCTCGGCCGAGTTCAGGTCGCCGTAGACGAACTTCACCGCCTTGTGCAGACCGCCGGGCGCCTCGACCTTCCAGACCTCGCCGAACCCGCCGCGGCCAATGCGGTCGATCAGCCGGTAACCCGACAGCGGGCTGGGGAGTTCTTCCTGACTGACCAGTCGGACCGGCATCGGCAACGCTTCCGGCGAGCGGACAGACCCGACCGCAGCCGGCGAACCGGCGCGGGCGGGGGTGGGACTTTGGCTCACCTACTCTTTAGCTCACAACCGACGTTTGGCAAAACCGTGGACTTCGCCCTGTTCCTCAAACTCGGTACGCCTCGGAAACGTTGCAGCGGAATTCGGCCTGGGGCCGAGGATTGCGACCGAGGCGCGGCAATCAGCGAATCAGAGACCTGGTTGCACGACCTTCTGAGCGGGGGCGTAAGCCCCCTGAGGATTGCCCTCTCAGGGGGCTTACGCTCCCCGCTCAGGGTCGGGAAACCAGGTCGAGAGTGGAGTGGGAACGCACCGAACCGACATGCCCGAGATGTGGTACGCACTATCCGTGAAGCAGCCGTGGGCGGCGTTGCTGGCTCATGGGGTCAAGTCGGTCGAGGTGCGGACCTGGCCGACGACCCGCCGCGGTCGGTTGCTGATCCACGCCGGCAAGGTGCCCGACGACCGGCCCGAGGCGTGGGCGTGGCTGACGACTCCGCAGTTGAAGGCGGCTGCCGAGTTGCGCGGAGGCGTGGTCGGCGTCGGCGAACTCACGGGCTGTGTCTCGTACCCCACCCGGACGGCGTTCGAGGCCGACCGCGGCCGGCACCTGAACCTCCCGGACTGGTTCGTCGAGGCGGGGCTGCACGGGTTCGCCTTCCGCGACCTGCGGCCGGTCGAGTTCTGGCCGTGCGCCGGCAACACGTTCTTCTTTCCGGTTGAGAGGTATCGACCCGCGCCGGTCAGTTCGGGTTGATAATGGTGCCGCGGTTTCGGACACTTGCACCGTGACATCACCCACCAAGAAGCGCGGACCCATGCCAACAGGCGTACGGACCCGCACCGGGCTGCTGGTCAGCGTCCGGTCGGCGGAAGAGGCGGCCACGGCGCTTGACGCCGGGGCCGACCTGATCGACGTGAAGGACCCGACGAAGGGCCCGCTGGGGATGGCCCATCACGAGACGGTCGCGGCTGTCATCGAGGCAGTCGGCGGCGAGGTGCCGGTCAGCGCCGCGCTGGGCGAGTGGTCGCCGAACGTTTTGACCGCGGCCCACTGGCACCTGGAGTTGCCGCTGACGTACGTCAAGTGGGGCCTGGCTGGGTACAAGGGCAACGCGGCGTGGGGCGAAGAACTGTTGGAGACACGGCGGCAGGTGCCGGCCGGGCCGGAGGTGGTGGCGGTCGCCTACGCCGACTGGGAGAAGGCCGGCACGGTGCCGCCGGCCGAGGTGGCGCGGTTCGCGAAGCGGTTCCGCTACCGGGCGTTCCTGCTGGACACGTTCTCGAAGGACGGCAAGACGCTGCTGGACTGGATGACGCCCGCCGAGGTGGCCGAACTGGTGGCGGGCCTGAAGCGAGGCGGCGTCCAGGTGGCGGTCGGCGGCTCCTTGAAGCTGGAGCAGATCAAGCAGCTCAAGAACGTGGCCCCGGACTGGTTCGCGGTGCGCGGCGCGATCTGCGCCGGCGGCAAGCGAGACGGCGTCCTCGACCCGGTGCGCGTCAAGAAGTGGAAGGAGTCGGTGAAGTCTTAATGTAGTCCGCTCGCTCCGCGAGCGGTCTTCGCCGATCCGCTCGCGGAGCGAGCGGACTACATTACCCCACCCGCCACTCGTCGCCGGACCACAGTTCGACCGACCGCGCCCTGGTGCCGGTCAACTCGCCGCGGACCAGCGCCAGCGCCAGGATCGCACACCGTTGCACCGCCGGCGGCAAGTCCCGCTCCGCGACCGCCGCGAACAGCTCCTCGCACTGCCGCTGCCTGGTAGCGGAGTTGACGTCCACCTCCAGCGCCAGGTCGAGCCGGCCGGACTTCAGTGCGCAGACCACCGCGTCCCAGTACAGGCACGCCTTCTTCAGCCACGGCCACCCGGCTACCCGCGGTCGGGCCACGGCGAGCAACTCCTCCAGCCACGCGGTCAGGACCGCGTTGCGGCACCAGAAGCCGAACCCGTGGTACTCGACGAAGCTCGTCATGGGCGATCGAGGAGTGATCCCGAGTTACATCGATACCTTGTGTTTCTCCCCTCTCCCCTTGGGGGAGAGGGGAGAAA